>WFWQ01000001.1 GCA_015491015.1 Patescibacteria group bacterium
AAAATAGATAGAGAAGGATTAGGAAAGATAGGCAAAGTTAAAAGGGAAATTTTAGAAAAGTTAGATAGAGAAGAGCTTGAAGTTTTAGCTTTAGAGTTAAATCTTGAAAAATTTAGAAAATTAGCTCAAGAAGAAAAGATGTACGAACCCTTTTCAATTTATCCTGCTATAGTTAGAGACATTTCTTTGTTAGTACCTTTAGAAACCAAAGTAAAAGAGGTTTTAGAAGTTATTAACTTGGAAGGAAAAGAGTTGGTGAGAGATGTAGATCTGTTTGACCTTTTTGTAGGAGAAAATATTCCAGAAGGTATGAAAAGCTTAGCTTTTCACATCACTTATCAAGCTAAAGATAGAACTTTATCATCTGAAGAAGTTGATAGTCTCCATCAAAAGATAGTTAAAGCTTTAACTCAAAGAGGCTGGAAAGTAAGATAAAAAATTATGAAAAAAGACAAAGATCAAAACCAAAAAGCTCAAGAATATACCGCTAAAGACATAGAAGTTTTAAAAGGTTTGGAGCCTGTAAGAAAAAGGCCAGGAATGTACATTGGATCCACTGGAATTGAAGGCTTGCACCACATCCTTTGGGAAGTTGTGGACAACAGCTTAACTTATCAAACTCCAGTAATCTTCGAGGAAAAAGGAAAGATTAAGTTAGAACCCATAGGGGAACTTATAGATAGATATTTCAACACAAATAAACAAAAGGTAGAAAAGTCAAAAAATGGAGAAGTAGAGATCTTGAGAAATGTAAAGCTAAAAGCTCTTTCTTTTGATCCTAAAAGCTTGAAGTTAAAATTTACTCCAGTTTTCTCTTTAATTCGCCATAAAGTCAACAGCAAAATCATAAAAGTAACCCTTCAAGAAGGGAGAGAAATAGAAATTACTCCTTATCATTCCCTCTTTACTCTTGTAGGAGATAAGGTAGTGCCAATCAAAGGCTCGGATCTGAAGGTAGGGACTCCTATTGTGGTTCCCAGAGTATGGAAAGAACCTGAAAAGTATATTCTAAAGCTAAATCTATTAGAAGCTTTGCTTAAGCTACCAGCTAATCTCACTGAACCTGTATATCTCTACTCTATAGCTCAATTCCTTCAAAAAGAAAAAGTATCTAAAAAGATTCAAGACTTCCTTAAAGAAAGATCTAAAATTCATCTTTGGAGAGATTATCTTAGAAAAAACTATCTTCCTATCAATCTTTTAAGATGCCTTTCTTTTTCTGAAATAAAAGAGCTAGCCAAAGAGCGCATTTGGTTAGGAACTAGAAAGAATAAGAAAGTGAGAATTCCTCCTGTCCTTGAAGTATCAAAAGAATTAGTAGAAATTTTAGGTCTCTTTTTAGCTGAAGGGTGTTTGGTAAAAAACAATAAAAAATACTTCAACCGGATATCCTTTGGAGTAGGAGCTAAAGAGAAAGAGATAACTCAGTACCTTATAAAATTGATAGAAAAAGTTTTTAAGGTAAAGGTTAAAGCAAATTATGTCCACAATAGTGCAAGAGTTATAGCTATTAATTCCTATCTCCTTGCTTTGATTTTTAAAGAAATCATAAAAACAGGTGAAAATAGCTCCACTAAAAGAGTTCCAGATCTAATATTCAATCTTCCTCCTGAATTAAGAGAAAGATATTTGATTGCTTATCTTGCAGGCGATGGGTACCCAGCCAAAATTTGGAAACTTCATCTTACTCAAAACACTTCTCCAACTTCAAAAGAAAGAAGAAAGTTTGGCTTGGTAACTAAAAACAAATTAACCGCAAGTTCTCTTTTATACCTTCTCTCTTCTTTGAATAAAACTTATTCTTTTAGTTCTCTTTCTCCAAGAGAGGGAAGAACCATTAAAGTTAATTACAAGGGCAAAATTTCAAAAAGAAAAATCAAAAGAGGCAAAGCTTTTAGAGTAGATTTTTATTGGACTACCTTCAGCTCTTACATTAATTACCTCCCCTTAAACTTTGCCTTTTCTTCTTTAGAACCTTCTCTTTCTCAAAAAGGTATTTCTAGAGAAAAGACTTTAGCTTTAGCTGAAGAAAAAAAGATTGTTTTAAGTCCTGAAGCATTTAAGTTTCTGGGTTCAGATTTGGGAATTTTAAGAGTAAAAAAGATTGAAGAAATAGACTACCAACATCCTTGGGTGTACGATCTTTCGGTCCCTAAGGGAGAAAACTTTGTAGCAGGAGTAGCTCCAATTATGGCTCATAATTCTTTGGATGAAGCTTTGGCAGGGTTTGCTAAAAATATTCAAGTTAGGCTTTTACCAGGAAATAAAGCTGAAGTTAAAGATGATGGCAGAGGAATCCCAGTAGACATTCATCCTGATACCAAAAAGTCTGCTTTAGAAACGGTTCTAACTACCTTGCACGCTGGCGCAAAGTTTGCCCACAAAGTTTACCAAGTTTCTGGAGGGTTGCACGGAGTAGGTGTGTCTGTAACTAATGCTCTTTCTAAATGGTTAAGAGCTCAAGTTTGCAGAGATGGAACTTTGTATTACCAAGAATACGAAAGAGGAATTCCTAAAACTAAAGTTCTAAAAGCAGGAAAATGCAAAGAAACAGGAACAACTATAATCTTTCAGCCTGACCCTGAAATATTTGGAAACAAAAAGTTTGATCTCCAAAGGATCTTAGAGCATTTAAGAGAGCAAGCTTTCTTGACCCCAAAGGTAAAAATAAGGGTAATTGATGAAAGAATAAAACCTAAGTTTATTTACAACTTTTACTTTGAAGGAGGGGTAAAGTCTCTTTTAAGATACATCATTGGCGAAGAAAAGCCTATCCATCCTCATCCTTTTTATGTAAAAGGGTTTTTAGAAAATGTAGAAGTAGAAGTTGCTTTTCAGTATTTAGATAACTTTGAAACTGTGGAAGAAAGTTTTGCTAACAACATTGCCACTAAGCAAGGAGGGGCTCACCTTACAGGTTTTAGAAACATTTTAACCAGGACTTTAAATGAAAAAGCAAGAAAAGAAGGATTGTTAAAAGAGAAAGATGAAAATCTTTCGGGAGAAGATGTTAGGGAAGGGTTAACCGCAATAATTTCAGTTAAAGTCCCAGATCCTCAATTTGAAGGGCAAACCAAAGCTAAGCTAGGTAATCCTGAAGTCAAAAACATTGTAGAAAAGATAGTAGGAGAAGCTCTAAGGGATTATTTAGAACAATACCCTCAAGATGCAAAAGCAATCTTGCAAAAGTGCATCTTAGCTCAAAAAGCAAGAAAAGCTGCTAAAGCTGCAAGAGAAACTGTAATTAGAAAAGGAGTTTTGGAAGGCTTAAGCTTGCCCGGGAAATTAGCAGATTGCATTTCCAGAAAACCTGAAGAGTCTGAGCTTTTCATTGTTGAGGGAGAATCTGCAGGAGGAAGTGCAAAGTCAGCGAGAGATAGAAGATTTCAAGCTATCTTGCCTTTAAAAGGTAAGATTTTAAATGTAGAAAAGGCAAGGTTAGACAAAATGTTAGCTAACCAAGAAATTAGATCTTTGGTTATAGCTTTAGGCACAGCTATAGCTGAAGATTTCAATCCCGATAAAGCAAGATATCACAAAATTATTTTAATGACCGATGCTGATTCTGATGGAAATCACATCAAAACTTTGCTTTTGACTTTGTTTTACAGATACTTTAGAGAATTAATAGAAAGAGGCTATCTTTATATTGCTAAACCACCTCTTTACAAGATACAGGCTGGGAAAACTATAAAATATGCTTTTTCAGATAAAGAAAGAGATGAGATTGTAGCTAAACTCAAAGAAAAACATCAAAATATAGAAATCCAAAGATACAAAGGATTAGGAGAAATGAATCCCGAAGAACTCTGGGAAACCACAATGAACCCTGAAACCAGAATCTTAAAAAAGGTAACGATTGAAGATGCCAAAGAAGCTGATAAAATATTTGATATTCTAATGGGATCTGAAGTTTTGCCCAGAAAGAAATTCATTCAAGCTCACGCGGAAGAGGCAGAGTTGGATGTTTAAAACGCACTATATTAATTTGATTGTCAAGGAAAAATTGACTAATCTAATAAAATGGCGGGCTGTAGCACAGTGGTAGTGCGCTGGCATGGGGGGCCAGAGGTCCCGGGTTCGATTCCCGGCAGCCCGACAAAGCCTATTTTCACAAGCCCCTGTAGCTCAATTGGAAGAGCGTCTGGCTTCGGACCAGAAGGTTGGAGGTTCGAGTCCTCCCAGGGGCACTAAATGAGTTTAAGTGCCATAAAACTGAAATTTTCTCTCTTAATTGGGATTTTTATATTACTTACTTTTACGCCCAACAACTCTAACGCCCAAACTGATTGCAGATTTGGACGCTACGGAGAAGAAGTAGGGTGTCAATATGGAGAAGTAATAAGAATATGTGGAGACAGAACAGAATGCATACCAGATCCAGGAGCAGTATGTCCTTTTATAGTGTCTACTAATCCAGCTACTTCATCTCCTGAATGTGTAATAGGTGGAAACCCAGGTTACTGGTATGAATTTAATTGGATAGAATATAATGCATGGCAAACTTCAGACCCAGAAAAATACCAAGCCTGTACTGAATATATCAACAGCAATGGAGGATTTGTAAGTATATGGTTCTTAGATTATGCAAATAAATGTGTAGATCCTGGAACAGATCTTAATCAAAATGGAATATTAGATTCTACTGAAAGTCCACAGGATGGTGATGGAGCTGGCGATGAAGGAGAAACCTCAGGCTTAGAATCGAGCGCAGGAGGTAATATCTGTACTCGAGGAATAGTACCATGTGGGCCAGGAAAGGAAAGAGAATTTTGTACTCTTTGTGACTTTTTTGTGCTGCTTAATAATTTAATTAACTTTATTCTTTTCTGCCTAGTCCCACCTTTAGCAGTTTTAGGAATAGTGACAGGAGGTTTAATAATAATGATTTCAGCTGGAAATCCAGAATTAGTCAGTAAAGCAAAAAGAATATTAAAAGGGGCAGTCATAGGATTAGCAGTAGCTTATGGAGCTTGGTTAATTGTCAATTCTTTCCTGGTGGTAGTCGGCTATAAAGATGCTTCTAATTGGTTTGTATTAAATTTAAATTGTTAAGATGTTCAACCTTATGACTAAGAACCTCTTCATTCTTCTTCTAATTGTGGAACTGAATATGAAAACTAGAAGAAAATAATAACAACTGCTCTATAGATTGCAAACCTTCTTACTCCTTGATTTATCTCAAAATCTAAATTATCATTGAGAAAATAAGCCCCCGTAGCTCAATTGGCAGAGCAGTGGCCTCTTAAGCCATTGGTTGCAGGTTCGAATCCTGCCGGGGGCACTTTCTAATAAATTAATATTTTAAGACTATGCTGACTACCAAAGAAAAAGAAAAAATTATCAAAAAATTTAAACTCCACGAGCAAGATACAGGCTCGGTACAAGTTCAAATCGCTCTGCTGACTGCAGAAATTGAAAAACTTTTAGCTCATCTGAAGAGACATCCTAAAGATTTACATTC
>WFWQ01000002.1 GCA_015491015.1 Patescibacteria group bacterium
GAATATCTTTCCATTGGCCGTCTTTATCTTTATAATGAATTGGCCCCGCAACAAATTCAGTAGTAAAAGTTCCATCGCCGTTGTTGAAAGTCTTGGAAAATTCAGTTCTTTTTTCAACTTCTTCTTTAGCTACTCCAATGATTGGATCAATGGTGTAAGATTGATTAGGTTCTAAATCTAAAGAAACTTTTAAAAAGATATACTTTTTGCCAGATACTTTTTGAATCCAAACTTTGTGATCTAAATTAGCAACTTGAGACCAGTTAAATACTCCGGGGTTAGATGTTTCGGGAATAGTAAATTCTAATCTGTAAGAGTTACCTTTGACTTGTTTTTTGTCTTTAGTTTCTTCTAAAACTTGAGGAGTTTCTTTAAATTCAAAAATTTCGTTTCCGTAATTTACCTCTAAAGAATCAACTTCAGCTTTGAAGGTATAATCAATTTTTACTTTTAAAGGAGTAAGATTCGTTAAAGTAATATTTTGCTTTAAAACTCCTTCTATGATTGGCTTATAAGAAGATTCGATTTTAAGATTTATAGGGAAGGAAATTCGGGAACGAAGCTCTTCTTTGGTAGAATTTATTTCTTTTTCAATCTTCACTTTGCTCTTGGGAATACCTAAAACTGGACTTAATAGCATTCTTGCTTTGTGCAAAAATCCAGTTTTAACTAAAGGTTTAGAAGCAGAAAGATCTAAAGAAAATTCTTTAAAACCTAATTGAAGCTTTGGAAACTTAGCTAAAACTTCATTTTCTAAAATATTTAAAACCTTATTATCTCCCTCTAAAAGAGCTTCAATCTCATAAGTAGCGGATTTTACTCTCCCAGGAACTAAATTTTCAGGATCAGAGAAAGGATACTCCTTTATCAAATAAAGAGAGGGGTCTCTAACTTCCCATAGTCTTCCTTTTAATATATCTTGAGCCAGAATAAAAGGCGAAGTTCCAAGAGGAAAAACTATCAAAAAAGTTAAAAAATATTTAATACAGTTTAAAAAGTTCATAATTTAACTTGATCTCTCTCCTAAAACAACGTCAATAGCTCTTATTTTTCCTTGAGACCAAACTTTAAGATTGACTTTTTGGTAAGGCTGCTTTTTAGAAATTATTTTAGCTAAAGAGTTATCTTTGGTAATCTTTTCTCCATCTAACTCTAAAATTATATCTCCTTCTTTCAAGCCTGCTTTTTCTGCAGGCGAACCTGGAACTACAGCATAAGGGCAGTTTCTTCCGCTTAAGATAATAGCTCCATAATCAAAATCTAAGTTTAAAGCTTCTCTTATTCTCTCATCAACTAAAGTCCAGCAAACCCCTAAAAAGGGATAAACTATTTTTCCATACTTTTCTATCTTAGCTAAAACTTTTTTGACTTCGTTAATAGGAATGGCAAAGCCAATATTCTCAGCTTGAGCTTTAGCGGTATTTACACCAATCACTTCTCCTTGAAGATTTAACAAAGGCCCTCCAGAATTGCCAGGGTTAATTGCAGCATCAGTTTGAATCAAATTTTCAATAGCTTCCACCATTCCTCCCCCTTGAGCTACAATTTTTCTTCCTAAACCTGAAACTACTCCTACAGAAACTGTATTTGAAAACTCACCTAAAGCGTAACCTATAGCAATTACAGTTTGCCCCACTTGAATTTTATTTGAATCACCTAACTTTAAAGGTTTAAACTTTCTTCCTTTAGCTTTGATTTTTAAGACAGCTAAATCTTGAAATGGATCTTTAGCTAAAACTTCAACTGGATATTCTTTTCCATCTTGCATTACAGCTTTATACTCAGCTCCAGAAGAAGCTACTACATGTTTGTTGGTTACCACTAAACCATCTTCAGAAACTATAAATCCTGTCCCTCCCCCGACTTTTTTCTTTTCAGTTTTGCCAGGAATAGGGATAAAGAACTTAAAGATCTCTCCAAACTCTTCGTAAACTGGAACCCTTTCTATAATTTGGATTGAAACTACCGAAGGTAAAGCTGAATTTACAGCTTTAATTACCAATTGCTCTTGATTAGTTTGAGGGAAATAAATAGGAGAACCTGGGTTTTTATCTGCTGGAAAAGGTGAATCAAAGATAGCTTGCTTTAAGTCAGAAATTTCTTTCTCTAAACTTTGCACCTCTTTTTGAAGAGGAAAGATTAAAGAGGTTGAAACTAAAAATCCTGCACTCCCCCCCAGGAATAAAGACAAAATTAAGATCAACACTAAGTTTAAAACTAAAGTTGAAACTCTCATATTATCTTTCTTTTAAAGATTTTACTACTTTTGGCAAGATATTGAAAACATAATCTATATCTTCTTCTTTAATGAACCTTGGCAAAGAAAACCTAATAAAGCTTAAAGCTTCTCTTTTGCTTTTACCCAAAGCTAATAAAGTTTCTGAAGGCTTTATCTCTCTGGTAGTGCAAGCTGAACCTGAAGAAATCATAATTCCTTCTTTATCTAAAGCTAAAATTAAGATCTCAGCTTCGACTCCTTTAAAGATTACCCCTAAATTGTTAGGAATTCTTTTTTCCAAAGAGCCAACTACTTCTACCCCTCCAATTTCAGCTAAAATCCCTTGCAAAAGTTTATCTCTTAACCTTTTAATTTCTAAAGCTTTTCCTTTGTACTTTTCCACCAACTCTAAAGCTTTAGCTAAACCCAAGATAGCTGGGATATTTTCTGTAGAAGATCTTAAACCAAACTCTTGCTCTCCCCCTTCTAACCAAGAGTCTAACTTTATATCTTCTCTTTTAAATAAAGCTGAAGCTCCTTTGGGACCATAAATTTTGTGAGCTGAAATTACCAAAAAGTCAGCTAAAAAGTTTGAAACCTTGCAATCTAAAAAGTTTACAGCTTGAACCGCATCAACGTGAAAGAAAGGATACCTGGTTCCTTGCTTTTCCCTATGCTCTCTGATTATTTGAGCTATTTCTTTTAAAGGCTGGATGGTTCCTATTTCAGAGTTAACATAACTAACTGAAACTAAAACTGTATTTTCTTTAAGCTTAGCTTTTAAATCTTCTAAATCTAAAATGCCATCTTTTGAAACTTTAATTAAATCTAAGTCTATCTTTCCTTCTTGAGCTAACTTTTTAGCTGGGTTTAAAACCGAAGAGTGCTCAATTGCAGAAACCAAATAATGGGGTTTAAAGTTAAAAAGTTTTAAAACTTTTTTTAAGACTAAGTTGTTGCTTTCTGTAGCTGAAGAAGTGAAGAAAACTTCAGAAAAAGAACAACCTAAAAAGTTAGCTACCTTTTCTCTAGCTTCCTCTAAAGCAGACTTAGCCTCTCTGCCTAAAGAGTGCAAAGAGGAAGGGTTGCCAAACTTTAAAGAAAAGTAAGGCAAAATATAATCTAAAACTTCTTTATCTACAGGGGTGGTAGCTGAAGCATCTAAGTAAACTTTCCTTTTAAAAGTATCTTTCATTTTTAAGTTTAAACTTTATTATCTTTAAAACCTTTTTATTTAAATCTTTCAAGGGCAACTTTCCCTCCTGATAAAGCTTTAGAGCATAATTTAAAGCTTCTTTAACATCCTCAGGGTTAGGATAACCTGCAACCAAAAGCATATCTAAGTTAGAACTTAAAGCTAACTCAATAACTTTTTTTAGACCAAATTCCTTTTTTAAAGCTAAAGAAGAAAGATCATCTGGAAGGTAAATTTTATCTTTACCAAAGAAAGATTTAGCTAACTTAGTCCCTTTTTTAGAGATGCTAAAAGGAAGGTTATCAAAGTTTTGGTAAACAACATTAGAAAGCATTACCAAATCAAAGTTTTCAAAACCTTTAAAATCTTGAAGATTAAAATCTTCAACTTTAGGAATCTCTTTAGTTTCTGGGTTAAACTTGATTCCAGTATAACCAGGGAAGTGTTTCAAAGTAGTAAATACAAACTTTTCTTTTTCTCCTTGCCAAAAGCTATTGATAATATTAACTCTATCTTTACCTCTTATGGCTCTATCTTGAATGAAATCTTGAGGCAAAGCTTTTTCTGAAACTGGAGCAAAGTTTAAGTTAAAGCCAAAAGTTCTAAGCTCTTTAGCTAAACTTTTTCCTAACTCAAAAGCTTCCCTTTGAGATTTTGCCTGATTTAAATCTTTGCAGGTTAAATAAGGAACTCTGCAAACTTTGCCTCCTTCTTGATCTACAGCTACAAAAAGAGGCAAACCTAAAGTAGCTTGAGATAGCTTTTGCAAGTTATAGTTTAAAACTTTAACTTGTAAAGGAGAGGCTATATTCCGAGAAAGGATTAAAACTCCCCCAGGAACAAATTCTGAAACAAACTTTTCAAACTCTTGGAGGGTCTCACCCTCAAAACCTATGATAAAGAGCTGAGCTACTTTTTGCTTTAAAGTTAAAGAGTTCAAAACCTTTAAAGCTTCAGCTTCTAAAGGATCAAAAACAGATTTTAAAGAGGCTTGAGTTTGAAGTCTGGAAAATTCAATTTCTAACTCAGATAAAAAGCTTTGAACTTTAAAAAACAAAAAGAA
>WFWQ01000003.1 GCA_015491015.1 Patescibacteria group bacterium
GACAGGCTAAATGAGGAGCAAATAAAGAAAGCATTATTAAAAATGGTTTAAACAAAGATTTGGCATCCTTCAAAGAAAGCTCTTTATTTTCTAAAGCTTTTTGATAAGAGTTCAAAAAGATCATCAAGCTGGAAATTGCGGTGTTATACTTTAAGCTTTCAACATCTTCTTGAACTTTCTTAATAGTTTGGTGCAAAAGCTTTTCCAAATCTTCTTTAGTTTCTTTTTTAGTTTTACCCTTAAAATTAATTAAGCTTTTTCCAAGATTGAAAACTCTATTTAAAAACCTCCAAATTCCTAAAATTCCTTCGTCCCTAAAATCTCCTCCTTGTTCAAAAGGTCCTAAAAACATTAGGTAAGTTCTCAAAGTATCAGCTCCGTACTTTTGGATATATTCATCTGGAACTATTACATTTCCTCTTGATTTTGACATCTTAGCTCCTTGAGAAATTATTAAACCGTGGGCTCTAAATTTTTTGAAAGGCTCTTCAAAATCAATAAACTTTAAATCTTTCAAAACCATAGTAACAAATCTGCTATACAAAAGGTGCAAAACTGAATGTTCAGCTCCCCCAATGTAAGAATCTACTGGAAGCCACTTTTGAGTAATCTTAGGATCAAAAGGTCTGTCTTTAACTTTAACCGAAGGATACCTTAAGAAATACCAAGAAGAGTCTAAAAAGGTATCGGAAACATCGGTTTCTCTAATAGCTGAAGCTTTACATTTAGGGCATTTGGTTTGATAAAACTTAGGATAATTTGCCAAAGGAGATTTGCCAGTGCCTAAAGGTTTAAAGTTTTCAATAAAAGGTAATTTAACAGGTAAATCTTTTTCTGGAACTGGAACTATTAAATGTTCTTTGCCTTCTATGATTTCAAAATCTACTCCTTCTCTTAACTTATTCTTTTGGGAATGATTAAGATAACAATTTTGACAGTAAATTATAGGAATGGGAGGACCCCAGTATCTTTGTCTGGAGATTAACCAATCTCTTAGATGATACTGAATCTCCTTTTGAGCTAAGTTTCTCTTCTTTAGCCATTTTAAAATTTCTTCTTTAGCTCTTTTAGTTTCCAGCCCTGTAAACTTTCCTGAATTTTGCAAAATTCCATCTTCCTCAAAAGCCTTTGACTTATCTAAGTTCCCATCTTTAGGAAATACCACCCACTCTATAGGCAAATTGTGAGTTTTAGCAAACTCAAAATCTCTTTGATCGTGAGCTGGAACTCCCATTATAGCAGAAGTCCCGTAGCCTTCTAAAACATAGTCTGTCACCCAAACTGGGATCTCTTGCCCCGTTGCAGGATTTACCGCTTTAAAGCCAGTAAAAGCTCCTTCTTTCTTTTCTTTTTGGTGTTCTAATTTTACTCTCACTTTAGCCTTTTTGATGAAATCTTTAGCCTCTTTGGAAAGCAAATCTTTTAACTCTTCTAAAAGAGGATGGAAAGGAGACAAAGCTAAAAAGGTAGCTCCAAAGATAGTATCTATTCTGGTGGTAAAAACTTCTATAAACTTATCTTTTTCTTTTAAGTAAAACTTAACTTTAGCTCCTTCAGATTTTCCAATCCAGTTTCTTTGAGCAATTTTAACTTTTTCTGACCAATCTAAAGTTTCCAAATTTTTTAAAAGCTTTTCTGCGTAAAGAGTAATTTTGAAGAACCATTGCCTTAAATTTCTAATTTCAACCTCGCTATCGCATCTTTCACATTTCCCACCTATAACTTGCTCATCCGCTAAAACGGTTTTGCAAGAAGGACAAAAGTTAACTGGAGCAGACTTCCTGTAAGCTAAACCTTTTTTAAACATTTGCAAAAACAACCATTGAGTCCACTTATAATAAGCAGGATCGTAAGTTTCCAATCTGTAATTCCAAGCAAAGCTGTTGCCAATTGATTTTAACTGTTGGTAAAATCTCTTCTCAGTTCTCTTAGCTAAGAGCATTGGGTGTTGTCCAACCTTTAAAGCATAATTTTCAGAATGAATGCCGAATCCATCTAACCCTATAGGTTCAAATACATCAAACCCTTGATATTTCTTAAACTTTCCGTAGATATCCGCACCAACAAAAGCGTACATATTTCCAACATGCAAACCTTCTGCAGAAGGATAAGGAAACATCATCAAATTGTAAAAAGGCTTCTTAGCTTTCTTTAAATTTGGTTCAAAGATCTTTTCTTTATACCAAATCCTTTGCCACTTCTTTTCAATTTTTTGAGGATTGTAATTTAATCTCATTGGGATTATGCTTAAAGCCTCTTTAGTTTTAATTCATAAAGGGGTTTGTGTTCAATGAAGCTTTTAAAAGCATAAGAAGCTAACAAAACAATAATAAAAGCTTAAGCTCGTATTTTTGAGCAATCTTTTTAATTAAATCTTTCTTTTTAGAATCTAACTCCAAAACCATAAATTTTTACCCTATTTTATCTTTTCTTCTCTTTATCTTCAATCCCAAACTCAAAGTCAAATGGAAAGCTGAGAACCATCTAAATCCAATACAGTAGTATCCATTATGGTAAGAGAGATATAGATTCTTCAGTGCCTAAAATTAAAAACTTCTCTAAAGATCCAGAAGGCTTAGCTCCTAAAGGACCTAAATAACCTATTTCTGGGGAATACTTAAAAAAGTAAGCAAACTTTTCACTTCTCAACTCTTTTATTCATGCCTCAAAGCTTCAATTGGATCTTTCTGAGAAGCTTGAATTGCAGGGTATATCCCAAAGACAATTCCTACCAAAGAAGAAATTATCACACTTAAAAGCATAGCCTTTAAAGGAAACACAAAGGTCCAAACTATACCCAAAACCTTAGAAAGCAACCAAGATCCTAGAAGAGCTAATACTAATCCAGTAATAATTCCTAAAATACCTCCTAAAGTAGTTAAGATCACAGCTTCTAATAAAAACTGTTTTAAAATATCACTCTGTTTAGCACCTAAAGCCTTTCTTAAACCTATTTCCTTAGTTCTTTCTGTAACTGAAACCAACATTATGTTCATCACACCAATTCCGCCTACCACTAAAGAGATAGCTACAACTAAGACTAAAAATACAGTAAAATAAGAGATTATATTTTCAACCTGCTGCACCAATCCTTTTTGAGTCCTCACATGAAAATCGTCTTCTTCAGGATCTTTAATATTATGAAGATTTCTTAAAATCTTTTCTATATCCTCTTTTGCTTCATTCACTAAGTTAGGGGAAGAAACTTTCACTATTATGCTCTGAAAATGTTTGGTAGCTCCCAAATAAGCTTGAGCGGAAGTATAAGGAACCAAAACCAAATCATCAACATCAAAGAATATTACTCTCCCTCTAGGCTCTAAAACCCCTACTACTTTAAAGTTTTTTCCATTAATCTTAATAACTTTTCCTACAGCGCTTAAATTGCCAAAAAGTTCCTTTTTTACCCTCCAGCCTATAACTGCAACCCTCTTTCTCTCTTTAGCTTCTTTTTCTCCAAAAGGCTTACCTTCAGATAGTTTCATTTTAAGAATATCTATCATAGCTTCAGCTGAAAAACCAACAATCAAAGGCCTAAAAGTTTCTCCTTTATAAGCTACAGAGCCCGTAACTATTACTTCAGGTTCTGCTAAAACTAAACCTGTAACTGCTCCTTCTCTTCTTATAGCTTTAAGTTCTCTTTCTTTTAAAGAATTCGAAAACAAAACTTGGGCAAAGTCTGAAGGACCTTTAGGTTCTTTTCCTGGCCTTACTATTAAAGTTTCAGCTCCTAATCCACTTAACTCTTGGACTATTAACTCTTGCGCACCTTTTCCTAAAGCAGAAATTAACACAATAGAAGAAATTCCAATTAAAATTCCTAATATCGTCAGAAAAGATCTAAATTTATGAGCAGCTAAAGACAAAAGTGAAGTTTTTAGCAAATAATAAACCTTCATTCTTTTAGCTTGCCATCTTTAATAAATATTACTCTGTGTGCTAACTTAGCTATTTCTCTTTCGTGAGTAACTAACACTATAGTCTTGCCTTCTTGATTAAGCCTTTGAAAAATTTCCATAATCTTTTTCCCTGAAATTGAATCCAGGTTGCCAGTCGGCTCATCAGCTAAAATTAAATCTGGATCTTGAACCAAAGCTCTAGCTATAGCGGTTCTTTGTTTCTCTCCTCCAGAAAGATGCACAGCTAAATAGTTTTTCCGATGAGCAAGCCCAACCTTAGAGATAGCATTTTGAGCTAACCCGTCCCACTTATGATAAGGAACCTTAGAATACAAAAGAGGGAGCTTAACATTTTCTAACACTGTAAGCCGAGGTAAAAGATAAAAAGCTTGAAATACAAACCCTATTTCTTGATTCCTAATTTTAGCTAACTCATTAGGATTTAAACGAGAAACTTCTTTACCTTTATAAAAATAACTTCCAGAAGAAGGAGTGTCTAACATCCCCAAAATATGAAGCAGAGTAGACTTACCTGACCCTGAAGGGCCCATAATTGCCAAAAATTCTCCCTTCTCAATCTTTAAAGAGATTCCTTTTAAAGCAGGCGTAGGTATCTTTCCTTCAGAATAAACTTTAGTGATATCTTTAAGTTCTATCAAATTCATAAGAAAGGTTTTTTAATCTATCACTACTAAATCACCTTGCTGTACTTCCTCCGACTTTATTTCTACATTGCCCAAATCATCTTCAATTCCTAATTCAATCTCAACTTTTTCAACTTCTCCATCTCTCAAGAGTTTCAAATAATACTTCTCACCATCTTGAAACACAGCCTTTAAAGGAACATACAAAACTTTATCTTTTCTCGCTAACTCAAGCTTGATTTCTGCAGTCATACCTTCTCTAATTTCCTCAAGAGCTTCTTTATCTCCCTCTAGAGTTAAATTCACTTTATAAGAAGGCACTCCTTCAATAAGTTTTGCTTTATCTCCTATTTGAACTACTATTCCTTTAAACTTTTTATTTTCTAAAGCATCAAAGGTAATTTCAGCTAAACTTCCAACTTCAATCTTGGAAATATCTACCTCGGGAACAAAAGCTTCAATCTCAAACTTTCCCTCTCCAAACAAAGTAATTAAAGGGGTAAAAGGAGAAACCACTTCTCCCTCTTCTACTTCTATCTTAGTAATTTCTCCAGCTATTGGAGAAAAGATATCGAACTTCTTAATCCTTTCTTGAAGCTCTTTTAAAGTAGCTTTGGCAGAGTTAAGTTTAGCTTTTTGTTGTTCGATTTCTTCTAAGGTAGGTCCAGATTTAACTAATCTCAATTGTTTTTCAGTTACCTTAAGATCTTCTCTTGCTGAAGATATAGAATTTCTAACGGAAGCTAAGATTTCTATTTGCGAAGAAACTAAATTTTTAGCTTTGAGTACATTGCCCTTCCACAGGGACAAATCTTCAGCAGAAATCTCACTGGCAGGAACAGGATTGTTTACTGCTAAAGACAAATCATCTAAAAATTCCAAAACTCCTAACAAGAAATTTAAAGAAAGCGAAATCAATCCTTCAATGTCTTCGTTGCCTCTAGCTATCTTCTCTTCCCATGCCTTTAGATCGTTTCTCACTTTTAACCTTTCCTCTTCTAACTTAGGTTTTAAACTATTAGAAATGGGAATAAACTTTAGTTGTGGCGATGGACTCAAGGGATAATTAAAAACCACATCAGCTAAATTCCCAATTGCTTCTTTAGTAGTTGAGAGAGCAACTTTGATTTTGCTTAAAGCTAAAACTTCAAGATCTTCTAGCCTCTTTCTTCGAGCTTCAACCTGAGCAGAATAAAACTCAACCTCTTCTTGACGAGGCAAGCTTTGCAAATAAGCAAGATTAGCTTGATTAAATTGAACTTCAGCTTTAGCTTTCTCAATAGAAGCTAAAATCTCGGTTTTAGCTAAAGAGATCAAAAGTTTTCCTTTAGAAACCTTCTCTCCTTCTTTGACCCAAATCTTCTCTATTCTTCCTCCAACCTCACTACTTATAATTACCTCTTTAGCGGGTACCGCCTTGCCAGTAAATTCTAAACTTTTGACCAAGGTACCTTGTTCAATTCTTAAAGTGGTAAATTCTTTAGATGAAGAAAAAAATAGCTTACTTACTTGTTGAAAGGCAAGAAAGGTGAAAATTGCTAAAAAAATCCCAATGATTACTTTTTTATTAACACTCATAATTTAACTGTAATCTTTAAATATTGTAAAATCAAGAAATAAACGAAGGAAAAATAAGCTTGCAAACTATGACCTTTCCAAAGGCTAATATAGTAATAGGAATACCAACCTTTATGGAAGCAGATACTATTCCTAAAGTAGTCTTAGCTGTAGATCAAGGGTTAAAAACTTATTATCCAAGATTTAAAGGTTTAATTGTAAATTCTGATAGAAATTCTCCCGATGGAACTAAAGAAGCCTTTTTACAAACCAAAACCTTCAACCAAAAAGTCTATATATCCACCTCAAAACCTGGCAAAGGGAGAGGATTAAAGCTTATCTTTGAAATCTTTCTGCAAACTAAAGCTAAAGCTTTAATGATTATAGATGGGGATATGATGAGCTGCCAACCAAATTGGGTAAAGAAGCTTTTAGATCCTATTTTCAATCGCAAAGCCTCTCATGTGCTTCCTTTTTATCTAAGAGCAGAATATGACGGATCTATAACTAATCACCTCTGTTATCCCATAGTATATGGAGTTTTAGGAAAAGATATCAGGCAACCTATTGGCGGAGAGATGGCTTTTTCTAGGAAAGTAGTAGAGAATTTTCTCAAAGCCAAATGGCCTAAAGAAGCTCTCACTTACGGAGTTGATATTTTTATGACTCTAACTTCGATCTCTAATCAGGAAAAGATTATCCAAGTCAATTTAGGAAAAAGAGAACATAAGAGCTCTGAGCCTAAATTATATCGGATGTTCAAAGAGGTAGCTGAAACCTTGTTTGAACTTTTAGAAGAAAAAGAAAACTTTTGGAAAAAGAAAATTTCCAAAGTAGAAAGAGTTCCAATTTTATTTAAAAAAGAAAAAGTTTCCCCCCCTGAAGTGGCTATTCATTACAAAAGCCTGAAAGCACTTTGTTTAAAAGAATTCAAAAAAGAAAGATCTAAAATTAAAAATTACCTAAAACAACTTTATCCTGAGATAAGCAAAGCATTAAATCCTAAAAACTTAAATTTAAACTCTCAACTTTGGATCAAAATTCTAATTGAAAGCATAAAAGAAAATAAGACTACTCCTTCCCAAAAAGCTTTAATTTTGAGACCTCTCTATTTAGCGAGATTCCTAACCTTTTATAAAGAAACTTTAGATCTCTCTTTCAAAGAAGCAGAAAGAGAGATAAAAG
>WFWQ01000004.1 GCA_015491015.1 Patescibacteria group bacterium
AAAGATACAAGGAGCAAAAAGACTAAAAGCAAAAAGAGCTCTAAGAAGAAAAAGAGCTCTCGAAAAAAGAAAAAGTAGAGCTTCTCTTTAAAAAAGTTAGCCTGGCTCCTCAAGAGAGGAGCCAGGCTTTTAATCTACACTTCTTAATCCCCAAAGTCCTATGAGTACTTTGGCTAAAAATTCTTTGCAAAATTTAAGATCTTCTTTATCTTTCTTAGAAAGTTCAAGAGGAGGATTGGGAATTAGAGGATGAAAGCTTTCTCTTTTTACTTTCTTTGGTTTGCCTTTTATCAATACTTTGTAATATTTCCCTTCTTTACCTAAAAGAACTCCTAAAACTCCTTTATCTTTTCTTTCTTTTAAAATTACAACCTCCATAGCTTTTCCCTCCTTTCTTTTTAAAGCTTTCTCTTTTTTACTTAAATTTTTCTTTTTGTCAAGGAGTTTTGTTGAGAAAGGATTTTAGATAGTTTATAAATTACTTAAAACTATGGCTATTTTAGGCGCTCACATTTCGGTTTCAAAGGGTTTGCTATCTGTTATTCAAAAGGCTAAGGATATGGGAGCTAAAAGTGTCCAAATTTTTGGAGCTTCTCCAAGGCAGTGGAGAGTTTCTTTTCCTTCTCAAAAAGAGGCAGAACAGTTTAAGTTAAGTTTTAGCCAAGAAGGTTTAGGCCCTCTATATCTTCACGCTAGCTATCTTTTAAACTTAGCTACCGAAAACAAAGCTTTGGTTTCTAAATCTATTACCAATCTTCTGGATCACTACAAGATTGCTAAGATGTTGGGAGCTCAGGGGATTATTTTTCATCCAGGCTCAGCTAAAAAAGGGGAAAAAGAAAAGGCTTTAGAGATTTTGGTAGAAAGCATAAAGAAAATTTTCAAAGAAACAGATCCAACTTACCCTTGGTTAATTGTTGAAAATACTTCTGGAGGTGGAGGAAAATTATTAGGAAGTTTGCAAGAATTTAAGTTGGTAATTAAAAGAGTTAACTCTCAAAGGTTAAAAGTTTGTTTAGATACTTGCCATATCTTTTCCGCTGGTTTTTTAAAATTTGAAAGCTCCAAAGAAATTAAAAGCTTTTTTGAAGAGTTTGACAATTTGTTAGGTTTAAAAAATCTGGTGGTTTTACATTTAAACGATTCAAAAGGAGATTTTGGTTCTAAGATTGACAGACACGAAAATATTGGAGAAGGAAAGATAGGAATCAAAGGTTTCAAACTTTTAGCTAAAGAGAAAAGTGTAAACCATCTTCCTTGGATCATTGAAACCCCAGGCTTTGATCAAAAGGGTCCGGATAAAAAGAACTTAGACATTTTGAGAAAGCTTTTTTAAATAAAAAATGCTTTCTTTTGAAGAAAAGCAGAAAGAAATTAATAAATTAAAACTTAAGCTTTTGAACCTTACTAATTCTCCTCTTTATTCTTATAGAGTAAGTAAAGGATATAAACCTGTTTTAGGAGAAGGGAATTTAGAAGCTAAAGTAATGTTTGTGGGTGAAGCACCAGGAGAGAGCGAGGCTAAAGAAGGGAGGCCTTTTTGCGGAAAAGCGGGGAAAGTTTTAGATGAACTTTTAGAAAGTATTGGATTCAAAAGAGAAGAGGTTTACATTACTAATGTAGTTAAAGATAGACCTCCAGATAACAGAGATCCCTTTGAAGATGAAATTGAGCTTTACTCTCCCTTTTTGGATAAAGAAATTGAAATAATTTCGCCTCAAATCTTAGTAGCTCTGGGAAGATTTTCGGCTAAGTATTTGATGCAAAAGTTAAACTTAGAGAAATTTTTAGATTCCATAAGCAAAATTAGAGGCAAAGTGTTTTTAGGTAAAGGTTTTGGAGGCAAAGAGTTTTATTTTTTACCTACTTTTCATCCCGCTTTAGCTTTGTATTCTCTTTCTCAAAGGAAATTTTTAGAGGAGGATTTCAAAATTTTAAAAAAGGTTTTAGAAGGGAGCTTTGACAGAAATAAGATCATTAGCTATTTTAAAGAAGAAAAGAAAGGTCAGTTAAATATAATTTAAAATTATGGCAGAAAAGATATTTGTTCCCATAATAGTAGGCACTTCAAGAAAAGGCAATCTTTCTTCCAAAGTAGGGGAGTTTCTTTTAGAAGAGGCTAAAAGTTTTGGTTTTGAGAGTGAACTTTTTTCTCCCCAAGATTTTCTGACTGTTCCTAAGACTATTCCTCCCTGGCAAAAAGAAGAAGGTTGGTCTGAAGAGTGGAAAGAGGTAGTTGAAAAAGCTAAAGGGTTTGTATTGGTAATTCCTGAATACAATCATGGTTATCCTGGAGAGCTAAAACTTCTTTTAGATCAACAATATGAAAATTACAATTTGAAGCCAGTTTTAATTTGCGGAGTTTCTGGAGGAGGATTTGGAGGAGCAAGGGTAGTAGAACACATTAAGCCAGTTTTGATTGAGTTAGGTTTAGTGCCTTTAGGAATAGCTTTGTATTTTTGGGAAGTAAGATCTTTCTTTAAAGATGAGGAAAGATTAAATTCAACTAAAGAAAAAGTAAACTCAGCTTTTAAAGAACTAAAAGATCTTATCTTAAAACTTCAAGGATGAAGTTTTCTTCAGCTTTAATTAAAACTCAAAAAGAAACTTCTCAAAAAGAAGAAAGCTTAAATGCTATTTTGTTAACTAAAGGAGGATTTATAGATAAGCTTCAAGCTGGAGTTTATTC
>WFWQ01000005.1 GCA_015491015.1 Patescibacteria group bacterium
ACGCTAAAGTAGGCAAAGTGCCTTTAGCTTCTATAGGTGCGGTTTACTACTTTGCTCTTTTATCTTTAGGTTACACCTTTTTAACTCAGAAAAAGAAGAAACTCTTAACTTTAGCCTTTTTAGTTTCTTCTTTGGGCCTTTTAGTGTCAGCTTATTTAACTTACTTGCAAGCTTTCGTAATTAAAGCTTTTTGCTCTTTTTGCCTCCTCTCTGCTTTAAGCACTTTGCTAATTTTTATCTCTTTAGGATTGCTAAATTTCAAATTTAGATTTTAACTTTCCTTTTCTAAGTGTTCTCTAATTAACTCTAAGAGTTCAGAAATGTGACTTTCTTTGTCTTCTTCCAGTTTTTTCCAAAACTCTTGGCACTTTTCACACCCTTGAGAATCTTGAAGATAGTGATTCTTGATTCTCCACAAGCTTTTGTGTTCTTGAATCAATTGGTGTACCAAATTGTAAAGATGATTAGGAAGCATAAGCTTTAGTTTAATTTTTCATTTTATTTTTAGGCCTTTTTCTCTATTTTATCTCTTTTTTGGTTTAACTTCCAGTTTTACCTTTGAACCCCATTTCACACATTCGGTGTGTGAAAACTCTTGTCTTATAAGAGAAAATTGACATTAACAAAGTTAAATTTCTCAAGGAGCAAAATTTCCACGATCGTGACAATTTTGCTCCCTTGAGGTTTTATATTTTGAGTTTGAGAGTGTTGAAATTTTAAAGGGGAAGGGATAAAATTAAGGGAGATTAAAAATTTTATGCTTAATTTAGAAGTGATTTTAGATAAAATAATTAACTGGTTTTTAGCTCATGGAGTTAAGATTTTGGTAATTTTAGTGGGAGCTTGGTTTTTACACCGTTCAGTTCACAAGATAATAGATAAGCTAATTAGAAAACTTATTGTTCCCGATAGATTTCCTTCTCCCGAAGCTGAAAAGAAGACCGAAGATACTTTAATTAGGGTTTTTCATGGAGTTTTTATTTCAGTTTTGTGGGTGGTAGTTTTTATGATGATTCTTTCTGAGTTAGGAGTGAATATTGGTCCTTTAATTGCTGGAGCTGGAGTTTTAGGTTTAGCTGTAGGATTTGGAGCTCAATATCTCATTAGAGACATAATTGCGGGACTCTTTATCATTTTAGAGAACCAGTATAGAGTAGGGGATGTAGTTTGCATTAACGGAACGTGCGGGCAAGTAGAAGACATAAACTTAAGAAGAACAGTTTTAAGGGATTTAGAAGGTACAGTCCATTACATTCCTAACGGGCAAGTTAAGATTGCTTCTAATAAGACTAAAGAATGGGGCAGAATTGTTTTAGAAGTAGGAGTTGCTTACGATACTGATTTAAAAAAGCTTATAGAGGTTATCAATAAGGTAGGTCAAGAGTTAGCTGAAGATCCAGAATGGAAAGAGTTTATTTTAGAGCCTCCTAAGTTTGACAGAGTAAATAACTTTGGAGATTCAGCTTTAATTGTTAGGATTTTGGGTAAAACTAAACCGGGCAAACAGTGGTCAGCTACAGGGGAGTTGAGAAAAAGATTAAAGGAAGCTTTTGATAAAGAAGGAATTGAAATTCCTTTCCCTCAAAGGGTAATTCACTATGCAGAAAAAAAAGAAAGATCTTAGTTTTAAGTTTTTGAAGGAAGCTTTAAGCTTTGCTCAAGCTACTTGTCAAGAAGCTGGAGAAAAGTTAGCCTTTTATTTTCGCAAGAACTTAGCTAAAAAGAGAGGAAGTAGCAAAGAAGTTAAAAGTATTTACGATGAGATTTTAGATAGGTTTTTAATTAAAAAGATAACTAAAAAGTATCCCCACCATTCTATTTTGACCGAAGAAACAGGATGGCTTCAAAAAGAGTCAGATTTTCTTTGGATTGTAGATCCGATTGACGGAACTTCTAATTTTGAAAATCACAATCCTTTCTTTGCTATCTCTTTAGCTTTAGCTTTTCAAGGAGATTTAGTTTTATCTTGCATTGAAGCTCCAATTTTAAAAGAAAGATTTTTAGCTTTAAAAAATAAAGGAGCCTTTAAGATAGATTTAGAAAGAAATAAAAAGGAGAAAATCAAAGTTTCAAACTTAAAAGATTTAAAAGAAAGTTATATCCTCTTTTGCGAAGGAGGAGAAAGAGAAAGGCAAAGGATAGTTAAAGCTTTTTCTAAATTTTATCCTAAGGTTAAAGAGCTGAGAAAATTGGGTTCTGCAGCTTTGGAAACTGCGTGGGTGGCAACGGGTAGAGCTGAAGCCTACTTTACTTTCAAAATTAGGCTGTGGGATATAGCGGGAGGATTTCTGTTGGTTAAAGAAGCAAAAGGGAGAGTTTTAGATTTCAAAGGCGGCAAAGTTATTTTCAAACAGCTCTTAAAAGATCCTCTTTCTAACCTTGATTTAGTATTTACTAATTCTAAAGTAAAGGTTTTGCTCTAAATATGAAAACTTTAAAGATTCAAGTGTTTGGGTTAGTGCAGGGAGTTTCTTTTAGATTTTATGCTAAAGAAAAAGCTGAAGAGTTAGGAATAAAAGGATGGGTTAAGAATCAAGAAGATGGTTCGGTCTTAATTGTAGCTCAGGGCAAAGAAAAAAGTTTAAAAGATTTCTTAAGCTGGTGTTATGAAGGTTCACCTTTAGCTAAAGTAGAAAAGGTAGAGGCTGAAGAACTTAAAGATTTCAAAGAAGAATTTAAAGATTTTCAAATAAGATTTTGAATATGCATCTTTTAGTTCATTATTCTGAAATTGGGATAAAAGGCAAAAATAAAAGATTTTTTGAGCAAAAGCTTAAAGAAAATATTAAAAAAGTTTTACCTCCTGGTTTTTTGGTTTCAACTCAAATTAAAGAAGGAAGAATATTAAGCGAACTTTTGGAGGATTTAAAGCCTGAAGATTTTGATTTAATTAAAGAAAGACTAAAAAAAGTTTTTGGCATAGCTTACTTTAGCTTTTCAAATTTGGTCTCTACCGATATAGAAAAAATTAAGCTCAAAGCTTTAGAGGTAGTTTCTAAGCTTAATTTCAAATCCTTTAAAGTAGAAACTAAAAGAGCTTTTAAAGCTTTCCCTTTAAATTCTATAGAAGTTGGCTCTAAAGTAGGGGAGGTGATTCTAAAGAAATTTAAAGATAAAAAAGTAGATTTAAAAAATCCAGATTTAACTTTGTTTATTGAAATCCTTAAAGATTTTACTTTGATTTATTCTGAGAAGATTGAAGGGTCTAAAGGTTTGCCTATTTCTTCCTCGGGAAAAGTGGTTTCTTTGCTTTCTGGAGGGATAGATTCTCCAGTGGCTTCTTGGCAAATAGCTAAAAGAGGATGCGAAGTGATCTTAGTTCACTTCCACTCTTACCCTTACACTTCCAAAGCTTCAATTGAGAAAGCTGAAAAAATAGCTAAAATTTTAGCTCAGTGGCATTTAGGTGAAATTACTTTGTATTTGGTTCCTTTTGGTGAAGTTCAAAAAGAGATAGTCTTAAAGTCTAAAGCTAAATTGAGGATGATCTTTTATAGAAGAGCTATGTTTAAGATAGCTGAAAAGATAGCTTTTTTAGAGAAAGCTAAAGCCTTAGTTACCGGAGAAAGTTTAGGCCAAGTAGCTTCTCAAACTTTAGAAAATATCTTCGTTATTCAATCTGCAATTACTTTGCCAGTTTTGAGACCTTTAATTGGCTTAGATAAAGAAGAGATAATCAAAAAAGCTAAAGAGCTTAAAACCTTTGAAGTTTCTATTTTGCCTCACGAAGATTGTTGTTCTAGATTTTTGCCTTCCCATCCTGAAACTAAAGCTAAGTTAGAAAAAGTTGAAAAAGAGGAAGCCAAGTTTAACTTAGATCCTTTAATTGAAGATGCTATCTCTTTGGCTCAAAGGAAAACCATATCAGCTTTTTAAAATTAAAGAAAGATTGCTGATTTTGGTTTTATTTTTAGCTTTCTTTTTAAGCTTTTTGGTGTTTAATCTTTCTCAAAGTTTAATCTTTTATCCTAAAGTTTTAGTCTTAGAGGGAAACTTTTTGATCTTTTACCCTTTAAGCTTTGAGATTTTAATTTTAACTCAAGATATAAAAGATAAAGAGGAGATCTTTAAAGAGATTCCCTTTTTTGATCAGAGGATAGAGCTTTTAGTTTTAACTTCTGCTTTTAAAGATTGGTTCAAGTTAAAAGATATAATTTTGAGATACAAGGTAAAAAAGGTTATTTTAGTAGATAACTTAAAGGAAAAGCTTCCCAAAGATTTTAAAGCAGTTTTAAAAGAAAGAGATACTTCTTTTTACCGGTTTAAAAAAGAAGTTAGAATTTATTTTGCTCAAGATTTTAAGCTCAAAGTTTCCAAAGAAGGTCAAGTTAAGCTAAACTCTTTCTTGCTCAATGTCTTTGAAGATGGTATAAAGTTAGTAAAATTTAATGGAAAGCTTTTTCAAATTAAAAATTAAAACTATGGAAAACAAAAACTTAAGAGAAGAAAGAACTTGTGTTTTAATTAAACCAGATGGAGTAAAAAGGGGTTTGATTGGAGAAATAATTTCAAGGTTTGAAAAGAGGGGATTGAAGATTGTGGCTTTGCAGATGATAAAGCCTTCCAGAGAGCAAATAGATAGCCATTATCCTAAAGATGAAGCTTGGATGAGAAGGTTAGGGGAGAAAACTTTAAACACTTATCAGAAGTTTGGATTAGATCCTATCCAAGAGTTAGGCACCGATGATCCCTTGGAAATAGGAAAGATAGTGAGAGGCTGGATTTTAGATTATATGACTTCTGCTCCTTTAGTTAAAATTGTAGTTGAAGGAGTGCATGCTATCTCTATGGTTAGAAAGATATGTGGAGCTACGATGCCAGCTGAAGCTGAAATGGGAACCATTAGAGGAGATTTTTCAGTAGATTCTGCAGCTTTAGCTAATAGAGAAAAGAGAGCAGTCCACAACTTAGTTCACGCTTCAGAGACCGAAGAAGAAGCTGAGCACGAGATAGCTTTTTGGTTTTCACCCGAAGAAATTCATTCTTACCAAAGAGTAGATGAGATGTAATATGGCTGAAGGAAAGTTTATAGTTTTTGAAGGCTTAGATGGATCAGGGCAAAGCACTCAAGCTGAAAAGTTAAAGAGTTTTCTAAAAACAAAAGGACTTAGAGTTTTACTTACCAAAGAACCAACTTGTAGTTTAATTGGAGGCCTGATAAAAAGCCAACTTAAAGGAGATTGGAATTCCTCTCCAGAATGCTTGCAACTTTTATTTTCCGCAGACAGAGCTTACCATTTAGAAAAGGAAGTTTATCCTTGGTTAGAAAAAGGAGGGATAGTTATTTCAGATAGATACTTTTTTTCTTCTTTAGCTTACGGAGGGATAAGTTTAGATTTAAATTGGCTAAAAGCTATCAACCAAAACTTCAAGATTCCGGATCTAACTATCTTTTTAGATGTTTCTCCTAAAGAATGTTTAAAGAGAATTAAAGGAGATAGAGAGAGTTTAGAACTTTTTGA
>WFWQ01000006.1 GCA_015491015.1 Patescibacteria group bacterium
CAAAGTAAAACACTTTTTCTTCTTTTCCTTTTAACTCTAACTTTTCTACTTTAACTCCATTTTCTTTATCTAAAACCACTAATCCTAAAATCATAGGAGAATCCTCTAAATTTTTAAAACTCAACTTTATCTGTTCTTTACCGCCAACTATCTTATACCACTTGCCGGTATAAGGAAAATTAAAATCTTTGGTAGTAATCTTATTCTCTCCCCAAGGAGGCAAAAAGATAGTTCGGGGAGAAATCCTTAACCCTTCAAAGACTGGATGATTATAGCAATAATAGACGAAATCTTGACAATCTCCTATTACCTGCGCTATTGCCCAATTCAAAAAGATCTCTTTAAAAGAATACATCTTAACCTTACTTTTCTTTAGACTTTCTTCTATAGCTAAAATTCCTTTGAAAGGTGATTTGAGTAAAAAGTTAAGAAACTCTCCTCCAAAATGATTTATAAGATAAGCAGAAAGAACATAAACTAAAGCATAATCTTTTTCCTTATCCTCCCAGTCTAAAAGAGGATCTGAAGGATCAGAAAGAAACTTTTTGATTCTCCTGGAAAAATAACTATCTTGAGAAGAAATATCGTAACCTAAATAAATGGTTGAAGCCTCTGCAACTAACTCTTGGACCCACTTAGGTTCCTCTATACCTAAATTTTTAGTTTTTTGATTAAAAAAGATAAGATGGGTGAACTCATGAGCTAAAACCTCTTTTAAAAAACTTTGGCCCAAAAGTTTAGGATTAAGATAAATAATCTCCTTTTGATTAGAAGTCGGAACCGCAGACTTAGGAAACTCATCTATTTCTCTAGTATAACCTGCATAATCTCCCTTTAGATTATGAAATAAAACGAAAATTCTAAATTCACCATCTATTCCTGGCTTCCATTCCGAACCTAAGAGCGAAGTTAATTTAGGATAAATTTCTTTTTTAAAAACTAAATCTAATTGCTCTACCTTTTGAGAGAGAATCTTTTTTTCCTGAGAACTTAAGCTATCTAACCAATCCTTTTCTCCATAAAAGATAAGAGATTTACCAGCTTTAATCAGTTGCGCTTCTACTCTTTCTCTGGAAAGAAGATCATAAGAAGGCTCAACATAAAAAGTTTCTTTCAAAGGAATTAAAGCCAAAAGTCTCAAAGGAAAAAACAACCCTAAAAATAATAGGATACTTCCGATCTTCAAGCTTAAACTCAACTTCATCTTTATTTTTTAAGCCTTTCACAGGGAGGATAAAGAGAACAGATTGCTTGAGGAAAAAGCGTGCTTAATTTCCCTAAACTTTCTCGATACACAAACTCTTTAAACTTCATTTGATTGAGATCATAAACTCTATAACCTAAAGTTTCAGGACAATTTAAAGAGTTACAATTAGGATCTTTTAAAATTTCAGCTATTAAGATATTGTTTGAATCTAACCACCAAGCTTTATAAAACTTACAAGTTAAAGCACAAAAAGCTATTCGATAATATCTCCCCTCTCCCTTAGGATTAAAAAGAATACAACTTGAAAACTTAGGTTTTTCATAACTGTACAAACAGTTTACCCACATCTTTCGATCTGGAGAATAAACCGTAGCTTCCTTCCAACCTGGAATCCGCTTTTCTCTTCCGTCTAAAGCAACTTCGTTAAAAGGATATTTAAAGTTTTCTTCTCTATAAAACTTAAAATCTTCAAACTTTAGCTCTTTTCCTAAAGCCTTGCTCCAAAGGGATAAAACTTCTTTTAGATTCTTTTCCAAAGAAGCTCTTAAAGAAAAAGAAGTGGACTGATTAATCTTTATTGGACTTATTTGGCTTATTGTTGAGGGCTTTCTCAAAGAAAAGAGAGAGAAAGTAAGAATTGTATATAATATTATTCCTACCGAAATTAGAAAAAGTAAAGCCAACAAAATCAAATCTTTTCTTTTCATATTTTTCACTATTATAATTGATTTGAACAATTAAAGCAAAATTAAGTAAAATAAAGTAAAATTTATGCTAATTCTCTATCCTGGACTTTTGTTCACAGCTTCGGTAGCTTTTATAGTATCCTTTTTTGGTTTTTTTGTTTTTCATACTTTAAAGAGAGAGTTAAATCTAAAAGATCTATCTAATTTAGCCTGGACTTTGTTTTGGTTAATATTCTCTTTATTATGGCTTGTTGTAGGAATAAGACACTTGATAGCTAGCACTGGAAACTTAGAGTTAGATCAGAAGTTATTTTACTTAACCCAAATCATAGTTTTCCTCCACTTTCCACCTTTAGGTTACTACATCTACTCTAAAATTACCCGCTCCAAAAAGGTAGCTCTTTTAGTCTTAGGGCTTTTCACTCTAATCTCAGTAGTGGCAGTTGTGCTTTTATTTAAATTCGGAATCCAAATAGGGCCTATTACCAAATATACTACAGAGTATGGACCTAACCCATATACTTTGACTTTGTTCAAAGTGTTATTAGGCTTAGGGTTGACTCCTTTTTACCTGCTCTTTTTCTTTAAAATTTTAGAACTAATAAGAACTAAAAAGATCCAAGATTTATCTTTGTTCTTTTTTACAGGTAGCATTGTGCTCTATGGAACCATTGGTTACTTTGACGAGGTGGGAGAACAAGAAGGGTGGGTATTAGTGCTCTTTAGATTAACCTATCTTTTAGTTTTGCTTTTAGTTTACATTGGAGCAATCTTTACTCCTAAAGAAGAGAAGGCTTAAATGAGAAAGAGCATCTTAGTTAAAATTGCTTTAATTATATTTTTATCTTCTTTAATTCCTGCTTGGTTTTTTAATCTTTTAATTGTATTTAGCTATCAAGACTTAATCAATGAATACCAAACGATAATCCAAGAGTATAAAATAGAAATTAGCTCTCAGCTTCAAAAAAACCTCAAAGAGTTAAAGCAGATAATATTTTCCCAAATCCTACTTACTTTGCTCTTAATTTTCATCTTAGTGGGATTCGCCTTTGGAATGTTATTTAAAGAAGTAATCTTGCCCTTAAGACATTTGGAAAAAGCTTTCAAAGAAGTAGCCAAGGGAAACTTAAAGATAGAACTAAAGACCCAAAGAACAGACGAGATAGGATCTTTAATTCAAGGTTTCAATCAAATGGTAAAAGAACTAAAGCAAACTCAAGATCTGTTAGAAGAAGAAAGAGCAAGTTTAGAGATTAAAGTAAAAGCTCGAACTAGAGCTTTAGAAGAAGAAAGACAGCTTTTAGAAGAAAAGGTAAAAGAAAGAACTAAAGAGTTAAAAGAAAGGATAGAAGAGCTAGAGAAGTTCCATAGGTTAGCAGTAGGAAGAGAACTCAAAATGATAGAGTTAAAACAAAAGCTCAAAGCTTTAGAAGAAAGACTTAAATCTCTGCAATCTGTCAAAAAGAGTTAAAATTACTCTACAATTAACCTTCCTCTCATGTCGCTGTGACCAACTCCACAGTAGACAGTACATCTAAAAGGAAAAACTCCCTTTTTATCTGCAACAAACTCAACTACGACTCTATCTCCTGGATTTAGATACTCATCTATTCCAAAATCTGGCAAGCCAAATCCATGAGCAACATCTACACTTTCTATAATCAACCTTACTCTATCTCCGCGCTTTACTCTAATTGTGTCTGGTTCAAACTCCCATTGTTTAGCAATAATATTAAACTCTTTAACCTGAAGTGGTTGTTCCACCTTTTCGCTCACTTCTTCTTTAGCTTCGCTTCTTTCCTTTTCTTCCTTTAGTTGACTAACTTCTTTTTCAGGTTGCACCTTTTCTTCTCTACTTACCTCAGGAGAAGCTTTTGGTTCTAATTCTAAAGATGACTGAGGAGCTTTAGTTTTCTCACTCTCTTTAAACCAAAAGTAGCCTCCCAAAACTAAAATTAAGATAATTATTCCTATCCCTAACTCTTTTCTCATATTATTTAACTTATCTTTGGAGACCTTTAGAAAAACCACATTTCCTTAATTGAAATTTTAATATATTGTTTAAAAGGATACCACCAGAGGATCAAATAGAAGTTTTTTAAACCTACATAGTCATATAATTTACTTGCTAATAATTAGAATTTTAGAAATGGCAGTATAAGTTTTTTGTTGAAAGTAAATACAATCTCATCCTCCGCAGAAACTGAACTTTGATCAAAAAATCTATCAATTTCGTTAAAAATAAACTCAAAATCTCTTTTTAACTTCCAGCTTTCTTCTAAATTATTTTTGCTAGCAAGCACCACAAATATTCTGTTATCTGCGCCAAATCTTTGAGATCCCTGATTTTCGTATAACCAAATTATAAGCTCTTTAGGATTTCTTAGTGCTTCATCCAAGGTATAATTTTTAGGCAGATAAGTAATTTTTAAATCAAATGGTTGATTGTCAAAAAAGATATCAATTCCTTTATATTTCTTTAAGGTTGGTACGACCCGTGGATGCTGACTTATATGATCTTCAATCAAAACCGTGGTCCAGTGATTGAACCAAGTAGCTATTACATAATGAGTAATATCATCGTGAAGCTTACTTTTTACTCTTTCGATTAAATCGTTATATCTTACAAATCTCCTTACATATTCAGTTTGGATCTTTTGATCTAATTGGCCCTGTACTACTCCCCATTTAAATTCTTTAACTTTCATCAACTCTTGTTTTAACTCTTCATCCGAAATTAACCTTCGCCTCTTTTCTACATATTCTCGATATTTCAACTTTATAAACTCATCGATTTTCTCCTCTGGAATATCAATTAATCTTTTGATAAGATCGGAGGCTTTACCTTTTGAATCTATCCCTAAAGATTCTGCCAACTCTCTTAACTCTTGAGTTCTCAGTGAATTTAACTTCAGGTTTATTAATTCTTTCTTTGAAACCAGCATAACTTATTTTTTTTGAAATAATAAAATATATTCGTGCTTAAATATATAAAACCCCCCAACTAAAGCTCGGTAACGCCAGAGGTGCTCTTGGTTTCTTTTTGCACGGTTGTTCACCATATTTTTTACTAATATACTTTTAAGCTTTAGATCCTTTTTTCCTCTCTTAAGCGTCTCTTCCATTACATAGAATCCTAAAGGAATCCATTCGGAGTTGGTATATTTATCTCCAATCACAATAGCTAAATAATGTTTACTTTCCAGCAAATCAATGAAATTAGAAACAACGTCGCCAAATAATTTCAAAAATTCTCGAATAGATTTGGCATTACTCAAATCATCTTGACGGTTGCTAAACTTAATAATGTCATGATAGGGAGGGTGCATTATAATAAGTTGAACATTTTTTCTCTTGTACCTTTTTAAAATCTCATCCACTTTTTTTCTTGTTTCTTTTTTAGTGCTGTCAGCAATTAAAATTTCTGTAAATACCTCCTTATCAAATAAAGATTCTTGGTTTATTCTTTGTTTTGCCATCTGAGCAACTTCTGGTAAAAGTTCTATTCCAATACCGTTTCTTCCTAACCTTTTACATTCTATAAGCGTAGTACCACTTCCCAAAAAAGTATCTAACACCACATCCCCTTTTTTTGTAAATCTTCTCATTAACTGATTAGGAATTTGAGGGATGAAATTCCCATGGTAATCACCTCGGTGAGCTCCAGAATTATCTCTTTCTGGAATGATCCAGAGGCTATCTGTGATTATATCTTTATACTGCTTCCAATTATTTAAATTTAAGTCGTTGATCTTGTCCATAGTAATTTTATTTTAGCAATTCACCTGGACTTGGGTTTAAAGCGTAAGAAACAATTTTGGGGTAATATAATTTAGTTTAAATTTAGTTTATTACTAACTATACCATTTGAAAATTTAAAAAGAAAGTCAAAAAAAAATCTAAAAAAATTTGTTTTTTATAGGCTGGAAAAGTTAAGCAGAGTAGACAGAAAATCTAAGAAAACGTTAAAAAGGTAATTATTGTTTAGTCGGGGTGCTGGGATTCGAACCCAGGCTACGTGCTCCCAAAGCACGCGTGCTACCATTACACCACACCCCGATTGACTATTAAAAAATCTACTGCAAAATTCTTTCTAAGTCAAAATTTCAATCATTTTAAAATTCCTTTGTCTATGTAGTCTTGATACTCAGCTGTTTTTTTCATTACTTGATAGCGATAAGCTCTACCGCCTGCTCTTTGACATCTTGGAGTCATCCTTGAAGTTCCACATAAATAAGCTGTAACCGCTCCAATTTCATCTTTTATTAACTGAGAATTTGCTCCCCAATCTGCTAAATACAAAGCCGCAGCTAAAAAGGCATCCTTTATCCTCCAAGGATTAGCAGGTTTCACTTTAAGAATCTTTTCAATTCTTTCTTTGTAAAGCATCCAAGTTGAAGGCAAAAATTGAGCTGGCCCCATAGCTCCTCCCCATTGAACTCTCCCTCCATTAATTGCACAAGAAACAGGAGTAGAATCAGGATTCAAGCCTAATTCCTTAGTAATCTTTAGGAAATCTGACCATTGATTTTTACGCATCACTCTCTTCCAACTTATCTCTGGATATCTACAATTAGGATTACCTTTACAATTACACTGGCCTACATTTTTGCCAATTGCAGATTCTACAGATAGCAATCCTAACAACAAAGCAGGCCTCACTCCTGTAATTTTACTAATTTGCTTAGCTAATGTATAAGCCTCTTGTAAAGTAGGAGCTTTTTCTTCTGGAACTTGAGCTAACTCAAAAATTTTAGCTCTAATCTCTTCTGCTTTCTTTTCAGCTTCAGATAAATATCTCTCAAACAACCTTTTCTCTCCCCGAGTTTTAGCCAAAAGCACTTCTCTTTCTTTCTTTAGTTTTTCTAACTCTTCTTTTCGAAGCTTGCTTAAAAGAAAGCTCTTTTCTAGTTCTTCTTTTTCTCTACCCAATTCTTCTTGCTGGAAAGTTAAATAAGATTTCAAATCTTCTAACTGAGAAAGGGTATTTTGCATTTGAAGCTGAAGAATTTCCAAAGAAGTGAGATTGAAAAAGAACTGAGAAAAAGTCTCTTGGCTCAGCAAAATTTCTACCAAACTCCTTTTGCTCTGCTCATAAAATAACTGCAATAGATTGGCTAAGGCCTCTTTGGTTTTATCTATTTTAGCTAAAGTGTTTTGAATTGATTTTTTAGTATCTTCCAATTGAAAACTTAAAGCCTTTATCTCCAAATCCGTTTTATAGATCAAAGACTCTAAACTTTTAATTCTACTGTTGTAAATTGCAATTTGATTTTTAAAGGTCTTCTCTTTAGCTTCCCTTTCTAGAACTTCCTTTCTATATTTTTCGGCTTGCTGCTCATAAAAAGACTGACATCTTTCCAAAAACTTCTGGCAGGAAGCAGGAGTTAAATTCTTGCAATAAGAATCTATCTTTTCCAAAGTGGAACAAATATTAGAAAGGTCTTCTTGAGCAAGAGAAGTCAAATCTATAAAGATTAAAAAAATAAAAAATATGGAGAGCTTTAAAATGAGCTTTAACATATAACCTTTTAATCTGATTCTTCTTTCTTCCTTTTTTCTACTTGAATTTGAGAAAAATCTTCTTCTATTGGCTTATCTAACTCTGCCTCTACATCTTCTGGAGGAATTACGGTAACTATTACTTGCTCTGGATCAGCTAAGACTTTAACTTGCGAAGAAATCTGAAGATCTTTTACCTTAATTCCTTTATGAAACTCATCTAAAGATGAAAGGTTTACTTTAATTTCCGAAGGCAGGTCCTGAGGTAAAGCTCTCACTTTTAGCTCTTGAAGATTTTTAACCAAGGTTCCTCCCAACTTGCTTACCGCTGGAGCTTCGCCTTCAAAAACCAAAGGAACAAAACTTTCCACCTCTTCTGTAAAGGAAGGAGCATAAAAATCTACGTGAATAAACTCTAAACTCAAAGGGTCTAATTGGAAGTCGTGAATTAAAGCCTGATAAGCTTTTCCTTCCAAATCTAACTCTATTAAAGAGCTTTCTCCAGCTTCCTTAAAAACTTTTTTAAATTCCTTCAGATCTACCATCACCGGGATACTTTCTTTACCTACTAAAGGTCCGTAGAGCACCCCAGGGAGCATTCCTTCTTTCCTTAAAGCTTTAACTTTTTGATCTAAACCTCTTTTTTGCACTTTAAGCTTAAGCATAAAGCCTTTTTTAATTTAACAAAAGCTTCACTAAAAATCAACTTTAAAAATTCTTTAAAGATCCTTGACATCAAATCTAAAAATAAGGTAAAATACTTAGTGCCCCTTGTAAAAAGGGGCTTTTAAAATAAAGGTCAAAAATTTCAGTTGGGAAAAATAAGTTAAAAAGTATGATCAGAGCTTACATTCTTCAGGAAGAAGAGGAAGACACTACTGGAGAAGAGGAAGGAGGAGAAAACACTGAAGAAGGTAGTTGGTAAACCTTCCTCTCTCCCCCACCCTCTAAGAGTTTTCTTAGAGGGTGGTTTTTGTTTTAGCTTATCTTTTTGAGAATATCTTCTTTTTTGTAAGCTAAAAGTTTCAATAGAGAGACCACATCCCCTACCTCTTCTCTAAAAGGTTTAGGTCCTATAAAAAACTCCCAAAACTCTTTTAATAAAAGCTCAACTTTTTGAGAATTTAACTCCCCCCAAGCTTGTTGTTTCAAAAGTTCAGTTAAAGCTTTAAACTCTCCCCTTTCTAACCACATTCCCTGGCAAACTTTACAAACCTCTAAACTTATATTTTCTTTAAGTTCTCTTTCTGAAGTTAAAACCTCTGCAGGATATAAAACTTGATAAAGATTAAGTCTACAATGAGGACAACTTTTATAGCTAACTTTAGCTTCAGATAATAAATCTTCTTCAAAGATCTTGAGATCTTTCCACCTTAGAAGCTTATCTTTATTATCTTTAATCAAATCCAACTCCTCTCGTTCAAAAAACACCCCTAAACAAAGAGGACAATAATCCACCTTCACCTCATAAAAAAGAGCTTGCTCTAAGTCCTCTTTGCATTCTGGACATTTTTTCATATGTGCATCGATCTCAAAGCTTTAATCCTCTCTTCAATTGGAGGATGGGTAGAAAAAAGATTAGTTAACCAAGATCGAGCCTGTTTGCCTTTAAAGGGATTAGCAAAGAACAAATGAGCTGTAGCCTGAGATGCTCTTTGCATTGGAGTTTGATCTTGAGCTATCTTCTCTAAAGCTCGAGCTAAACCTTCAGGATATCTAGTAAGCAAAGCTCCAGTAGCATCTGCTAAAAACTCTCTTCTTCTTGAAATTGCAAACCTTATTAGCTGAGCTAAAATTGGAGCTAAGATAGCCAAAATTAAACCTAAAACTAATAACAAAGCTTGAGCCTTAGAGTCTCTATCTCGGCTATATATTCCTCCCCAAAAGAGCATTCGCCAAAAGAGGTCTGCTAAATAGACTACAATTCCAACTAGGACTACTACCATAGAAGAGAGTAAAATATCTCTGTTTCCTATATGAGCTAACTCGTGAGCTAAAACTCCCTCCAACTCTGTTCTTTCTAATTTATTCAAAAGGCCTCTGGTAACTACAATCGCTGAATGTTTTGGATTTCTTCCTGTAGCAAAAGCATTAGGTTGAGTTTCTTCCATAATGTAAAGCTTGGGCATAGGTAAGCCCGCTGTAATACAAAGGTTTTCCACTAACCTGTAAAGTTCAGGGTTTTCTTCTTTTTTAACTGGCTTAGCTCCGCTTAAAGCAATAACAACTTTATCTGAATACCAATAGCTGGCAAAAGCTGAGATAAAGCTTAAAATTATAGCTAAAATCAAAATTAGTTGGCTGTTAAAAACTAAAGAAAAGGCCCAACCTAAAAAGATTACTACAACTACAAAGAAAGTAAGGTAAAAATAAGATCTTCTTAAGTTTTTTTCAGCTAGATTATACAAAGATGGCATAAGCTAAAAGCTTACTTTGGGAACTTCCTTCGCTTTTTCTTCCTCTAATTCAAAGAACTCTTCAGGTTTGAAATTAAACAACTTAGCAACCAAACTATTAGGAAAAACCTGAAGGGCGTTGTTATAATCCATCACTACACTATTGTAGAATCTCCTAGCTGATTGAATTTTATCTTCGGTATCTCTTAGCTCTCTTTGGAGTTCTAAAAAGTTTTGGGAAGCCTTTAAATCAGGATAGTCTTCAGCTACTGCGAACAAAGACTTTAAAGTTTGAGATAAAAAGTTTTCAGCTTCTCCCTTTTCTTTAGGAGTTTGAGCTTGCAAAGCTTTACTCCTAGCTTCTGTAACTTTCTCAAAGACTCCTTTCTCATGAGCTGCATATCCTTTTACCGTTTCAACTAAATTAGGAATTAAATTATGCCTTCTCTTTAGCTGAACTTCAATATCTGACCAAGCTTCCCTTACTCTGTTTCTTAATACTACTAAACGATTAAAGGTAAAAATTAACCAAAGAACTAAAATTCCTATTATAATTAAGCTCCAGCCTAAATATCCCATAGATTTTTTAACTTATATTCAATCTAAATAATAACCTAAAATTGAACAAATTAAAAGAGGGAGGAATTTTCTTCCTCCCTCCAGCGTAAACCTTACTCTTATTAATTTTAGAGATCTTCTTCAAAGTCTGTTTCGCCTTTTTTCTCTTCTTTCTTAGGCAATTCCGCAATCACAGCTTCGGTAGTCAAGAGCATAGAAGCTGCAGAGACCGCATTTTGCAAGCTGGTTCTGACTACTTTAGTAGGATCTACGATCCCAGCTTTTAGCAAATCTTCATATTCTAAAGTTTTAGCGTTAAATCCAAAACCTTCTTTCCCTTCCAAAACCTTGTTAACTACTACCGAAGCATCTACACCTGCATTTTGAGCAATTTGTCTTAAAGGAGCTTCTAAAGCTTCTCTTAAAATCTTCATTCCAGTAATCAAATCTCGATCTTCACTTTTCTCTTCAGCTTTCTTTATCTCTGCATCTAAATATTTAGCACTCCTCAACAAAGCTACCCCTCCTCCAGGAACAATTCCTTCTTCAATTGCAGCCCTGGTAGCAGCTACCGCATCCTCTACTTTATGTTGCTTAGCCTTCTGCTCCACTTCAGTTGCAGCTCCAACTCTAATTACAGCTACCCCTCCAGCTAACTTAGCTAATCTTTCTTGAAGCTTCTCTTTTTCAAACTCAGAAGTGGTTTCTTCCAATTGAGTTCTAATTGAAGCTATTCTGGCTTCAATCTTCTTCTTTGAACCTTTCCCTCCCACAATGATAGTATTATCTTTGTCAGAGATAACCTTTTCAGCCTCTCCCAACTGAGAAATTTGAACATTTTCTAACTTCATTCCTTTTTCTTCAGAAATTACTTCTCCTCCCGTAACTATAGCTATATCTTCTAAAAGTTGCTTTCTCCTTTCTCCAAAACCAGGAGCCTTTACCGCTAAAGCATTAAACACCCCTCTTAACTTGTTAACTACTAAAGTAGCTAAAGCATCTCCTTCTACCTCTTCTGCAATAATTACAATATCTTTCTTTCCTGCTTGGGCTAACTTTTCTAAAAGAGGCAAAATCTCTTGCAGAGAAGAGATCTTTTTGTCAGTAATCAAAATTTTAGGATTTTCAATTATAGCTTCCATTCTTTCTGGATCTGTAACCATATAAGGGGAAATATAACCTCGATCAAACTGCATTCCTTCCACGATCTCAAACTCAGTACTAAGAGTCTTTGACTCTTCAACCGTAACCACACCATCTTTTCCAATCTTAGCAAACACATTAGCTATCAACCTCCCTAACTCTTCATCTTCAGCTGAAATGGTAGCTACTTGAGCTATCTCTTCTTCTTTGGAAACTTTTTTAGAAAGCTTAAACAACCCATCTACAACAACCTTGCAAGCTCTATCTATTCCTCTCTTTAAGTTTAAAGGGTTAGCTCCAGCTGTAACATTCTTTAGTCCTTCTCTAACTATAGTTTGAGTCAAAAGGGTAGCTGTAGTGGTTCCATCTCCTGCTATGTCTGCAGTCTTTTCTGCTGCCTCTTTTACAATTTGAGCTCCAATGTTTTCAAACTTATCTTTTAGCTCTATCTCTTTAGCTATAGTTACTCCATCGTTAGTGATTACTGGAGAACCGTAAGACTTTTCTAAAACTACATTTCTCCCTCTTGGCCCCAAAGTGACTTTTACCGCATTAGCTAACTTATCTACCCCGGCCAAAAGCTTTCTTCGAGCTTTTTCGTTAAATAAGATGCCTTTAGCTGACATAGTTTTTTAAAGTTATTTTAATCTTCTATGATAGCTAAAATATCATCCTCTTTAGCAATGAGGTACTCTTTGCCGTCGACCTTTATTTCAGTGGGGCCGTATTTGGTAAACAAAACTTTTTGGCCCTTTTTAACTGCAAGGGGTGCTAATTCTCCATTATCTAATCTCTTGCCTGGACCAACCGCAACTACCACCCCTTGCTCAGGCCTTTCTTTTTCCGCAGTTTCAGGAAGCAAAATTCCAGATTTGGTTTTTTCTTCTTCTTTAATAGGTTCGATTAATATGTAGTCGTACAAAGGTTTAATCTTCATAAAGCTTTACTTACTTTGATGAGCAATCTCGACCTTTAACTGCTCACATTAAATAATTATAAGCTTTCTTTAAAAGTTGTCAAATTAAAAAACGGGGAAGCTTACTCCAAATGACAAGCTTCCCCTTTAATCTAACTAAACATAACACTCTTCCCTCCTTATATTTTTTACTTTATCTTTCTCAGATAATTGCTTGAATACAAACTCCCTCAAAATATCTAATCTTACATCTTCTACTACATAAATTGTGATAAGCTTTAGACTCTCTCTATTTCTCTTTAAGCAATAAATTAATCCTGAAATAGGGTTAAAAGCGTAGATAAATCCTGCTCTCCTCTCTTTTTCAATGAGCCCTAATCTTCTCAACAATTTCATAGGAACTACATACGATTCTCTTATTTCACTTTCTATCTCTTCTCTAGCTACCCTATCTACATATCTTATTTTAGAATGATAAGTCAGTTCGATCTTCATTCGTCCTCACCTCCTTTCTATCTTATCTATCTTAGTTATACCATATTTAAATAGAAAAAGGGAGAGGCAGAGGAAGTAAGTGGGCAGGACGTAGAGCTTTACTTCTCCTCCGCCGTGGCTGAAGCGGAGGAGATCTGGCGGTTCAGCTCGCCGGAGCGCCGGCGAGCTATCTCGATGAGGGCGATGGTCCGCCGGTCCCGAGGGTTTGCTGGGACATAAACCCTGTCAGGGCCGGCGATGTAGAAGGGGATGCCGCGAATGGGAGCGTCGACACGCCTTAGACACTCCCACTCAACAGCCTGCTCGAGGTAGTAGGTGATCTCCTCGTGAGTGGTAGCGTAGTTAACCCTCGCGCACCAAAAAGCGATAGCAACACTCTCCCGAGCAGGAGAAGGGAAGCTGTCCTTGACCAGATCGAGAAAGCGCTTGGCCTCGGTCTCGCTCGGGAGCTGAGCGATCAACTCTCCCAACTCGCGCCAGGGGTACCGATGATCATTGGTGGTGTTCCTCATTATTTTCACCCCCTTTCTTATAGTCTCTCTGCCTCTCCCTTTTCCAAGGGCTGGCCTTATTTTAAATCAATCTCCCATAAAAGTCAAGACTAGTCCCAAAATTTCGCCCCTTCAAGTGGGATTTCAGACATTCGATGTCTGAACTTACATACGACCTCTATCTTAAAACCAAAGAACTCACTAAACCTTGGCAAGTTTGAATCCTCAGAAGGATTTGCGAATTTGCTATACTATTTTTTGTAAATATGTTTTCTATGGCCAATAGTAGCAAATAAAACTGTATTCTCTTCTACAAAAACAAAAATTACCATATAGTTTCTAGTGATTCTAAAAGAAAAAGGAAAGGGATGATCTTTCAACTTTTTAACATGGAGACGGGGATCTTTCCAGTTCTGACGAAAAATCTTTTCTTGTTTATAGTAAATCTTTTTAACCCGAGGAGGTAATTTTTGAAACTCTTTCTGAAATTCTCTAGTGTAGAGAATCTTCATAAAGTATCCGAAACTCTGCCTTTTTTCCAATCTTCAAGAGCTCTCTTAAAAGAGGCCTTTAGAGCTGAAGGATTATCATAATTTTCAAAAGAATCTTCTGGAAAAGCAGATGCTAACTCTTTAAGAACAAGGCGAGAGAATTCGGACAAAGAAAGGCCATAGCGCAAAGCTAACTGTTTGAGATGTTCCATTTCTTTTTTACTCAAAGAAATGTTGAGATTGGGCATAGTTAATTGAAATTACCTTTTCTCGACATCTTAACAAAAAGCTTTTTAGAAATCAATTTAAAAACCTTAGTTTAAAACCTTCTTTAAAAACTTTCCGGTTAAGCTTTGAGGATTTTGAGCTATATCTTTAGGAGTTCCTTCCGCAACAATCTTACCTCCTTCTTCTCCCCCTCCAGGCCCTAAATCTATAATCCAATCTGCATTTTTCAAAACATCTAAGTTATGCTCTACTACCAAAACGGTATTTCCTCGGTTTACCAATTCTCTTAAAACTTTCAAAAGCTTTAAGACATCTTCAGAATGCAAACCGGTAGTAGGTTCGTCTAAAATGTAAAAAGTTTTTCCAGTAGCTTTTTTAGAAAGCTCTGCTGCTAACTTAATCCTTTGAGCCTCACCCCCAGATAAGGTAGTAGCGGGTTGGCCCAACTGCAAATAACCTAAACCAACTTCATCTAAAAGTTTTAACCTTTGGTATAAAGGAGGGATATTTTTAAAGAACTCTAAAGCTTCCCTTACTGTCATCTCTAAAACTTCAGCTATATTTTTACCTTTGTAAGTGATGCTTAAAGTTTCCAAATTGTATCTCTTCCCTTTGCAATCTTGGCATTCCACATAGATATCTGGCAAAAAGTACATCTCAATCTTTTTTACCCCTTGTCCTTCACAGCTTTCACACCTTCCACCTTTCAAATTGAAGCTAAACCTTCCAGGTTTAAACCCTCGAGCCCGAGCTTCTTTAGTTTTGGAAAAAAGATCTCTAATGTAAGAGAAAACTCCAGTATAAGTTGCGGGATTAGACCTTGGAGTTCTGCCAATTGGAGATTGATCTACAAAGACAACTTTATCAATGTTTTCTAAACCTAAAATTTTATCGTGCTTACCAGGTTCTTCTTTAGAATTATAAAAGTGTTTCTTTAAAGCTTTAGCTAAAATATCCTCTACCAAGCTACTTTTACCAGAGCCTGAAACCCCACTGACACAAACAAAGTTTCCCAAAGGGATTTTAACGGTGATATTTTTTAAATTATGCTCTTTAGCTCCTTTTATTATCAATAACTTCTCTAACTTTGGTTTATCTTTCTTTAAAACCTCAACCTTCTTTTTACCGGAAAGATAAAGTCCAGTTAGAGCTTGAGATCTCTTTAACTCTTCTGGTGTTCCTTCAAAAACCACCTTCCCTCCCTCTTTCCCTGCTCCAGGACCTAACTCAATTACCCAATCTGCATTCTTGATAGTTTCCAAATCGTGTTCAACCACAATCACAGTATTTCCTAAATCTCTTAAAGCTTTTAAATTTTTAATTAGCTTAGACTGATCTGAAGGATGCAAGCCAATTGAAGGTTCATCTAAAATATACAAAACTCCAGAAAGCTGAGAGCCAATTTGAGTAGCCAATCTCACCCTTTCAGCTTCTCCTCCAGAAAGAGTATCTATCCTCCGAGACAAAGAAAGGTAACCTAATCCTACTTCTATCAAGAAAGACAATCTCTTTTGAATTTCTTTTAAAATAGGTAAAGCTATCTTAAGCTTTTCTTTACTCAAAGCTTCTTCTTTGCTTAATCTCTTTATCTTCCCTGCAATAAAATCTTTTAAAAAGCTTTCTAATTCAGTCAAATACATATCTTCAAGTTCAGCTATATTCTTCCCTCCTACATAAACAGCTAAAGCTTCTTTTCTTAATCTTTTTCCCTTACAAGCTTCACAAACTTTCTCTCTCATATACTGCTCTATTTCAGCTTTGGTATATTCTGAATCTGTTTCTAAATACCTCCTTTCTAATTGAGGAATTACTCCTTCAAATTCTTGATCTCCGTATAAAATTACTTTTAAAACTTCAGGGTCTAGCTCTTTTATAGGTTGATACAAAGAAAACCCATATCTTTGAGAAAGCTCTTCTAACTTCCACCAAAAGTAGCTTTGCCTTCCTATCCGATGTGATGCTCGCATCCAAGGCCGGATTGCACCTTCTGCAATGCTTAAATCTTTGTTGGGAATAACTAACTCGGGATCTACTTCTAACCTTTCTCCTAAACCTTGACACTTAGGGCAAGCTCCATAAGGAGAATTAAAAGAAAAAAGGCGAGGTTCTAAATCTGGCAAAGAAAGATTACAAACAGGACAAGCTAAATTTTGAGAAAAGTAAATATCTTTTTTCTTCTGGTTCAAAAAAGCTACTATTAAAGACCCCGAAGAAAGTTTCAAACCAGCTTCTACCGAATCTGCTAATCTGCTTCTTTCTAACTCTGAATTTAGGATCAACCTGTCAATTACAGCTTCAAGGTTGTGTTTCTTATTCTTATCTAACTGAGGAACCTCTTCAATCCTGTAAATTTTGCCATCTACTCTTACTCTTAAAATTCCTTTTTTAGCCAAATCTTCCAAAAGTTCTTTGTGGGTACCTTTTCTTCCTTTAACTAAAGGAGCTAAAATTGCAACTTGAGAGTTTGGAGGTAAGCTTAAAATTTGGTTAACAATCTGATCCACACTTTGCTTTTGAACTAATCTCTTACATTTAGGACATTTAGGAACCCCTATTCTTGCAAAGAGTAATCTCAAATAGTCATGGATTTCAGTAGTAGTGCCTACAGTAGAACGAGGATTGTAACTTCCTTTCTTTTGTTCTATGGCTATAGCAGGGTTAATATTTTCAATCTTTTCTACCTCTGGCTTTTGCATCACTCCTAAAAATTGGCGAGCGTAAGCTGATAAACTCTCTATATACCTTCTTTGCCCCTCAGCATACAAAGTATCAAAAGCTAAAGAAGATTTCCCTGAACCTGAAACTCCGGTAATCACCACTAACTTTTCTTTAGGAATATCCAAATTTATATTCTTGAGATTGTGAACTTTAGCTCCCCTAACTTTGATAAAACTTCCCATAAAAGTTTGCTTATTTTACAAATTTTCCTTAAATAAATCAATAATAACTATGAAGCTTACTTTTAGCTTAAAGGAGATAGCTGAAATTCCTGAAGTTCCTGGGGTTTATATTTTCTTTGACCAGAACCTTAAACCTTTATATATTGGCAAGGCCCAAAACCTAAAAAGAAGAGTAAAAGATCACTTTGTTAACATTGGCTTTAAAGAAAGCTTATGGTTAGATAAAGCTTTTAAAGTTAAGATTGTGCCTACAGATTCTCAAATTTCAGCTTTGCTCTTGGAAGCTAAGTTAATTAAAAAGCTTCAACCCAAATTCAATGTCCTTTGGAAAGATGACAAAAAGTACTTTTATTTGGAAATAAAAGAAGGTAAAGGTTATCCTTACTTGAAGTTAACCCATCAACCAGATCTTAAAAACTCAAAAGTTATAGGACCTTTTACCTCTGGCACCGATTTAAAAAGAACTTTAAGATTTTTAAGAAAAATATTTCCTTTTTACACTCAAGCCCAACACCCTAAAAAAGAGTGCCAATGGTGCCAACTTAAAATGTGCCCAGGCCCTAAAGCTAACTTAAAGGAAGTAAAAGAAAACTTAAAAAATATTGAAAATATCTTTAAAGG
>WFWQ01000007.1 GCA_015491015.1 Patescibacteria group bacterium
AAGTTAAAACTTCCGACTTTCTTTAAAGCTTGAACAAATTTTCATCTCTTCTCTTTAAGAACTTTCTAAATTTTAACTTCAATAGCTTAAGACATCAATAATCCTTCCTTTAGAGTTGATTAAATAAGCTGTATCTCCATTATTGTTCCAAATAGCATACTTTCTTGGAGGGCATTGCCAATAAAGCTCTTTATCTGTATCTTTACCACAGCCAGAGTAAATTTTAACTTTAGCTAAAGGTTTTAAAACAAAGTTTTTGAAATAATACCTATTGACTGAAGTTCGATCTCTGATTTGCCATCCAGAAAGATCAACAGATATTTCACATACATTTTTTAACTCTATCCATTCTCCATTTAAGTTTTGATTATCTGGACCTGGAGCTTGATAGTTGATTTTAGAAATTTTCACACATTTATCTTTTTCTTCTTTAGCCATTTTACAAAAAGTTTCCCATAAACCTAAACAGTTATCTTTTGCAAACTGCTGAGCTTTTAATAACCTTTCTTGATATTTTAAGTTTGGAGGCAAAGTATAAGTTAAAGCTAAACCCTTCCTTAAAATTTCTTCTTGCACTAAATTATCTTTAACCCAAACATAAGCTAAAATCCTCTGATATTGATCTTTCTTTTGCAGATCGAACTCTAAATTTACCATTTTCCCTTCCACTAATTTTTGATTCAAAGCTTTAGCCTCCTGATAACCTGGTTCTCCAAATTCTGGAGCATTAATTCCAATGTATCTAACTTTAAATCCCTCTTGAGTCATCACCGTATCCCCATCTACAACCTCCACTATTCTAGTTTGATAGAACTTAGCTGAGCTCAATCTCTCTTTTTCTAAACTTTGAAAATAGAAAAACAAAGAACTTACTAAACTAGCTGAAATGAACAAGGGAAAGATAACTCCTTTCTTCATCTTAAGCTGGCTTTAAATGCTTAGGGCTTAAAATAAATACCATCATAAAAATTAAAGAGAAAGTTAAAATTATTAAAGAAGTAGAAGAAAGATTCAGCCATAAAGAAAGAATGGATCCTAAAGTAGAGTTAAAAAATCCTAAACTCACAGAAAAAATTAAATATTGTTTTAAGCTATGAGCTAAAATTTTAGCTGTAGCTGAAGGGATAGCAATTAAAGCTACAGTTAAAAGTCCACCTACTATTTTGGTAGACAAAGCTACAGCTAAAGCAATGGCTAAAAGATAAATTAAATTTAAAAATCCAACTTTAATACCTTCAGCCTTAGCTAAACTCTCATCTAAAGCTGAAAATACTAACTTTTTAATATTAGGTAAGGTTAAGGCTAAAACGATCGCAGAAAAAACTAAAGTTAAAATTAAATCTTCAAACTTCAAGCTCAAAACATTTCCAAATAAAGCTTCGTGTAAATGTTCTTCGGACAAAAACAGAAAAGCTAAAGCTAAACCAGAGGCAAACACTAAAGCAGTTAAAGCTTCAATTGGAATTAAAGTTCTCTCAGCTAAATACCAAATAACTAAACTTCCTAATAAAACTAAAGCCAAAGCTCCCCAAAAAACATCTATTCCCAAAATTAAAGAAACAGCAGCACCAGGTAAAGCTAAATGCCCCAACGGCCCTGCAACCAAGCTCATCTTTCTACCTAACATTAAAGATCCAATTAAAGAAGCTAAAGCTGAAATTAAACCTACAGTTAAAATTTTCATTAAAAATGAAACTTCTATCATCTAAAAGTGATTATGTTTATAAAACTTAACTTCAGTTTGGTAAAGCTCAGAAAGCTTCTCTGGAGTTAAAACTTCAAAAGGAGGACCCAAACAAATTCTCTCTCGGTTAAGACATAAGCAAGTATCTGCAAACTTAAAAACTATGTTTAAATCGTGAGAAACCATAATTAAAGTAGCTTTCTTTTCTTCTTTAAACTTCATTAAATACTCATAAATCTCTATCTGTCCTTTTTGATCTATGCCTGTCATCGGTTCATCAAACAATAAAACTTGAGGGTCTCCAACTAAAGCTAATCCAACTAAAACTCTTTGAAACTGCCCCGCTGACAACTCAAACAAAAGTTTTTTAAAAACTTCTTCTTTTAGGCCTAAATCCTTTAAGATAGAAATAGCTTTCTCTTTATCGATTCCTTTGAGCTCGAAAAGCTCTAAAACTTGAACCGGATAATCTGGAGTAGGTTTAACTCTTTGAGGTACATAACCTATTTTAACTTTTTTGAACCAAGTAATCTTTCCTTGATAAGGATAAATTCCTAATAAAGTTTTCAATAACACACTTTTACCAGCTCCATTGGGACCTAAAATTAAAAAGGTTTCTCCTTCTTTCACCTCAAAAGATAAATCTTTAAGGATCGCTTCTTTTTCTAAGCTGACATTTAAATTTTCAACTTTCAAGATCAAATCCTGGTTTGGCATTTAAAGGCTTTAGGCTTTGGTTATTTGAATTTTGTTAGCTTTAGAATTAAACTTAACTTTCACTTTATCTCCTGGAGAAAACTTTCCTTCGATTAAAGCTTCAGCTATCTTAGAAGCTACTTTATTTTTGATCGCTCGGTTAAGCTCTCTGGCCCCAAACTCTGAGCTAAATCCTTCTTTAACTAAATAGTTAATTAAAGATTTATCAAAAACCAATTTTACTCCTTTAGATTCAGCTAACTCTTGAAGCTCAGCAAGTCTCAGCTTTACAATCTTTTCCATCTTTTCTTGAGTAATTGGCTCAAAAACTACAATTTCATCAATCCTATTTAGAAACTCTGGCCTAAAATGAGTTTTCAAGATAGGCAAAATATCTTTTTTAATCTCTTCGATAGCCCTACCTGCTTCAAACTCTTTTTGAATGAGCTCTGAACCTAAATTAGAAGTAGCTATGATGATAGTGTTGGTGAAATCTATAGTCCTTCCTTTAGAATCAGTAAGCCTTCCTTCATCAAAAAGTTGAAGCAAGAGATTGTAAACTTCAGGATGGGCTTTTTCTATTTCATCCAATAAGATCACCGTATAAGGCCTTCTTCTCACAGCTTCAGTTAGATGTCCTCCTTCCTCATAACCCACGTATCCTGGAGGAGCTCCAATTAGCTTAGCTACAGAATGTCTTTCTGAATACTCTGACATATCTAACCTTACTAAAGCCTTATCTGAACCAAATAAAGCTTTAGCTAAAGCCTTAGCTAACTCAGTTTTCCCTACTCCAGTTGGCCCTAAAAACATAAAAACAGCTAAAGGTCTGTTCTTACCCACTAAGCCAGCTCTGGAAACTCTAACCGCTTCAGCTACAGCTTTCACTGCATGATCTTGCCCTATGACTCTTTCTTTTAGCTTTTCTTCTAAATTTAAAAGCTTTTCTTTCTCTTCTAATTTGATGTCTCCCACAGGAATTCCAGTTAACTTTGAAACTATTTCAAAAATATCTTCTTTTTTAACTTCAGGAACTTCGGTTCCCCTTTTTCTTTCCCATTCTTTTTCTAACTTTTCTTTTTCTTCAGTTAACTTTTCAATTTCAGCTTCTATTTCTTTAGCTCTAGTATAATCTTTTCTGGATTCTGCAAAGGCTAACTCTCTTTTTAAAGCTAAAATCTTATCTTCTAACTCTTGGAGCTCGGGAGGAGGGAGCAAAGCTCTCATCCTTACTCTAGCTGCAGCTTGGTCAATTAAATCTATAGCTTTATCTGGCAAAAATCTTCCGGTAATGTACTTTTGAGATAGCTCAGCTGCAGCAAAAATAGCTTCATCTGAAATCTTAACTTTATGATGAGCCTCGTATCTATCTCTCAAACCCCTTAAGATTTCTACTGTTTCTTCTACGGTAGGCTCTGCAACAAAGATAGGTTGAAATCTCCTTTCTAAAGCTTGATCTTTTTCTATATACTTTTGGTACTCTTTTAAGGTTGTAGCTCCAATTAAATGCAACTCTCCCCGAGCTAAATAGGGCTTGATGATATTAGAGATATCTAAACCTCCTTCTGAAGCTCCTGCACCAACTAAAGTGTGAACTTCATCTACAAATAAGATTAAGTTTTCTTTGTTAGCTAAAATTTCATCTAAAATTCTCTTGATTCTCTCTTCTAATTCTCCTCGGTATTTAGTGCCTGCAATTAAAGCATTTAAGTTAAGCTCTACTAACCTTTTATTTTGCAGAGATTCGGGAACTTCTTTGTTGACTATTCTTTGAGCTAAACCTTCTACAATTGCGGTTTTCCCTACTCCTGGTTCTCCAATCAAAACTGGATTGTTTTTAGTTCTTCTTAGCAAGACTTCAATTAAAGTTTCAATTTCTTTAGTTCTGCCAATTACAGGATCCAACTTTCCTTCTTTAGCTAAGTGAGTTAAATCTCGAGAGAACTGATCTAAATAAGGAGTAGTGCTTTCTTTTAACTCTTCAACTTTTCCTCTGCCAATTTTCTTTAATACCAAACTTCTTAAAGTATCAGAATCTAACTTAAACTTATTTAAAACCTGAAAAGCTAAGCTATCCTCTTCTTCGGCTAAAGCAATTAAAATGTGTTCTGGCCCAATGTAGCTGTGGCCAAACTCTCTGGAGATGGAAAAAGATCTTTCTAAAACATTTTTAACTCTGGGGGAAACTGAAAGCTCAACCTCCTCACCCTCTTTTATCTTTTTAGCTTTCTTGCGAGGAGAAATTAACTCTACCTCCTTTTTAATGGGTTGAAGATCTTTGTCTAAAAGAGATTGAACTCCAGGAGAATCAAGCAAAGCTAAAAGCAAATGTTCAGTATCTACTACTTCTCTACCAAACTCTAAAGCTTTTTCGCCTGCTTTTTGCAAAACTTCTTTAGTATGCTCTGAAAAGAACTTTTCTATTTCCACAGCCTCTCTGTGCCGAGGCAAAGGCTCGCCTAACCTTGAAATTAAATCTTCAAAATCTTCAAAGCCCAAAAAACTCTCAAAAGGATCCTCAAAAAAGAAACTTTCAAAAGGGCTACGCCTACCTGAAAACTTTTTATAGTCTTTCTCGCATAAGTTCAAAACTCTCTTTTTTCCTCTTTCTATAGTAGTAATCTTAGCTACAGCTGGATTTTTTTTACATATATCACAAAGTTGCATTGTCAAAAATTTTATTTTTCAAGCTAATTTTAACTTAACCTGAACTTAACTTCAATAATTAAAAAACCCTCCTCCTTTTAAAGGAGGAGGGAAATTAAAATCAAGAATCCTTACTTAGAGAATCCCTCAACTCCTTCCATAGAGCCTGGAGGGACAAAACTACCTTCTTTCATAAAGAGATTCATTAACACATCTTGAAGAATCTTATCTAAATCAATATAGTTAGTGGGTTTATCTATTTCCGACAATTTTTGAGGAAATCTAAAGATTAGCTCTACTGAAAATTGTTCATTCTTTTTGTCATCTTTGAAAGATATTCTAATCAACTTTAAGATCTTATCTGTAGGAGAAAATCCAACTTTGACAGCTTCCATCTTATTGAGTAAAGCTAAAGCATTTTTAAGATCTAATTTTTCTCCTTCAGTTAGGCTCTCAGCGTTCCCACAACCAAACTCTTCTAACTTCTTTTGCAACTTTTCTACCTGAGCTACAAATTTTTCTGGATTTATTTCTACAGGATATATTACTACTTTTTCCCCTCTTATATCTTCAACTTTTAATCTCTGCTTGAATTTCACTATTCCTTCGTCTAACTTTAAAAGTTCTTTGCTTTTTACCTGAATGTTTTTAATACACTCATCTATCTTCAAATTCTGATCCACTTGAGAAGCCAATAAAGTTTGATCTCCAGGAGTGATCCGGATCCATTGATTTAGGTACTTAGAAAATATTGGGGATAAAAAACTAAGATTCTCTCTCCCACTTCTTTGCAATCCTTCCATATTCAACTTAGAAACCTTCAAATAAACCTCCCCTTTACCTTCTTTTCCTTCAAAACTTCTCCCTTCTACTTCTAAATTAAAAGTTTCAAGGTCCTCATTGATTTGAAAGCTAAATAAGGATTTGGAAGCATTGTTTTTTCCTGGTAAAGTTTTCAACTTAATGTCTAAGTTAGTTTCACCTTTTGCTTGAACTAAAGCTTCGATCTCTAATTTTGCTCCGCTGGTAATCTTCTGGTAAAAGTTAGCTAAACCTTGATTTGGCAAGTTATCGCTAAGTACTCCTCCTTTCTTAGAAAAGCCAATAAAAATCCCAATGCCAATTAAGACTAATACACCTAAACCTATTGCTAAACCTAAAATTTGTTTTCCTCCAAACATAAGTTAAATTTCTAAGATTATTTGCTTTTTTAGCAGACCTTTAGTCAGTATCTTTTATGTTTTATCTTAGCTTTCTTTCTTATCAAAAGCAACCTTATTGACTTTTAATCGCTAAGGTATAAAATAATACTAATAACTAACCACTAACAACTAAAAACTCCCCAAATTCCGGGGTAGCTCAGCGGTAGAGCGGGGCCCTGTTAAGGCCACGGTCGCAGGTTCGAATCCTGCCCCCGGAGCCATTTTGATGGCTGTTCTAAACTCATTCAAGGTGCCCTTCCGACTCATCCATACAAGAGAAAAGACAGAAACAACAAAACTTTCTCTTTCCTCTGTGTTAAATTCAAGATAATAAAGCCCATTCGAATCCACCTCTAAAAGGAATTTTACTTTTTGCTTTTCTTTTATATACAATATGTTATTATGTAATACTGGACGGCGATAAACTCTCGAATGCTCAAAAGAACTTAAAACTATGATTAATGGAAGGTTTTGTAGAAATAATGACCCTTGAGGGAACTGCAAAATATTTAAAAATAGGAAAATCTACTCTTTATAAAATGCCAATGAAAGGCAAAATCCCTGCTGTTAAAATAGAACTTGGAAAGGATAAGAAGATTATAATTCGTGTTCCTTATGATCAGGAATTGATAAACAAAATAGAAACAATTCCTGGAAGGAGGTGGAATCCAAAAGGAAAACTTTTACAAAGTGAAGGAGGAAGGAATATGACTTCACCCAGAGTGATGTATATACGCAATACTGCGGATATCATTCCGAAATTAGAGCATATCCGCAATGCAGATATAAAAGAGTTAGCAGAAATTCCGCACGCCGCCTTTAACACTAAAAGGAAAAAGGAGGTTGAAATATGGCAAAGAAACTAACACAAATAGAAATAGAAAAATTGGAATTTGTGCATTTTGAGAGAATAAGATATTATTTCTTAGATAACCTACAAGACATATTAAAAGGGTTGCATTCTAGACTAGAAATAAAAAATGATTGGTATCCGCAATTTATCTCAACCAAAAGTAATGTAGCCTCTGATTTAGAAATGGGAGCAGAAAGAATTTTTCACTATGTTTTTTCTCAAGGTATGAAGCATCCAAATTCATCTCCTATAGGTGCCGATTTAATGTATGAGACTTTTGATTCGTTTATACACATAGATATCAAAACTATTTCGGAGTCGAATTGGGGAGATTATAAAGGCAAAATAGCAGTCCAACCTAACCAAACATCCTATCCTTTATCAAAATACGGGTTATCGCCTAATCTACCTACATATTACTCTAAAATTTTTGAAAAACACGGGAAAAAATACAATAAACCAACACTTACGTACTTTATTTATGCTTTGCATAAACACGCATCAAAGGAGATATATAGTATGCTGCTTGTTTGTATGCCTAATGGTGAACTGTATAATGTATATGGAGATAAAATATTACATGCTGGTAAAACGAAAAATAGCGTAAGATATGCTTTTAAAGAAGAACCAAGATTTGTCTTACTTTCCAGTGAAAGAGAAGTGTTTAGAGTAGAATTTTTAATTAAAAGTAAAAATTATACGCAAAGGGAATTAATTGGGGTACCCGAAGAAAAACATAAAATACCTGTGTGGGTAGAAATATGAAAAAAGATATTTTAATATTCGGGGATGTATATGCTGGTTTGGAATACCTTGATGATAATTCAATCGCTGTTACTATTACATCCCCTCCTTACTGGAAACAAAGAGATTATAAATTCAAAAGTCAGATTGGGCAGGAAAAAACACCTGAGGAATATATTGGTAGGCTAGTAAAAATATATAATAAACTCCGCCAAAAGCTTAGAGAAGATGGTATTTTTTTTCTAAATGTTGGGGATAAATATCTAAACCAATATGGAAAATCTCATCTTTTACAAATTCCATATAGATTGGCATACCATATGGTAAAAGATGGTTGGTATTTAGAAGACATAATCATTTGGTATAAACCAAATCACATGCCATCTTCGGTTAAAGACAGATTTACAAATACTTATGAACCAATACTTGTCTTTGCAAAAAGTAAAAATAATATTTATCAAAATAAATATCCAAAGGTAGTAGAAATACCTTTGCAACAGACCCCATGGAAACACACAGCGGTATATCCTGAAAAATTAGTATGGGAAATGTTAGAACGTGTAGAATTAAAAAATGGAGATTTAATATTAGATCCTTTTGCAGGGACTGGAACGACTGCTGTAGTTGTGAATAAAATAAGGAATAGTCTCTACGCTAAAAAGATTTATTCAATTATGATTGAAAAAGGATATGAATTTGTAGATATAATCAAGGAGAGAGCAAAAATAAAAGAAGTTATCAAGGTTAAGGATATTAGTTATGAGTGGGGACCTGTTGAGGAAACTGATTTATCAATGGATATAGAGCCTAAGCCTATACTCAAAGATAAACATGGAGAGGTTTATATTGCTAAAGATCAAAGAGAATTTTTATCCGCATTAAAAGGAATTACAATGGAGGAATTTAAGAAATTTCATAGAGAAGATGCACTTTACTTTTTTGGAGTAAAGGAATGGGATTTAAACTCATTGTATTATGCTCATACGATATATCAATATGGATATGTTCTGAGGAATATGCTGATCGTGTCCGATGGAAACAGCTGGTATCCCATTTTCATGTTTGCACGAGATAGCACACGAGTTGCATATAAATTCTATCTTGATAGGGTTAGGATAAAACCAAAAACAAAAGAAAAAATAGAGTGGCGAGAAGAAGAATTTATTGGTATGAAAGTAAGAGACATTTCAGGGAAAGAATCGATAGAAGGCTACATAGTAAAAGTTTTAGAGAAATATGATGATGGCTTTCCAAAGCTGGTGGTAGTTCGATGGGACGGAAAGGCATCAATAGAATTTGTTATTCATCCTAAGAAAGATGAGATTTTGATGGAGGGTGTAAAATTCTTTTGTCCGAAATGTTATTCTAAGTTAACAGAGCCTTATGACCCAATAGGAGACAACCTATGCCCTTCTTGTGGTCAAAAATTGTGGATAAATTTGGAAACTATTCCTATCATACAGGAACCTCAAGAAATATCTGAAATCGCAAAGGAATTAGAAAACAATGAATATTCCATAGGTCAGATTTTAAACATCAAAGACTTAAAAATAAAAAAGGTTTCATCATCAAGTAAATTTTCATCTTTAGAAAGGATTAACTGGGGAGCATCCCCTGGAGCAAGAAAACTTATGCTTGGTGAATATTTTACAAAAATGCGTCTTTACAGAATAGACCAGTCTCTTGTCGCACAATATTTAACTCTATTGAGAAAATCTAAGAATATGGGTATTAAAGATGTGATAAATAAACTTCCAAAAGAATATCATCATACTGTTGGTCATTGGTTTAGAAAAGATTTTGGCGGGTCTATTCCAATACCTCAAGATGTTGAATTAATAAAAGCCATTTTTGATGTTCAAGATGGATTATTGGGAATATTAAAAAGAACAGCTTTAAAGTTCCAAACTGTTAAAGCTTCAATTAAAGGTAAGAATCCGGGAGATTATATTAAAAACAAAAACGACAAGGATATAATTAAATTTCTTAGGTTATTGTATATTCCGTCAAAAGAATATATAACCATGTTTGCTCAAATGAAAAAATCGAAAAATAAAAACGTTGCAAATAAAAACGAAATCATAATTGGAGAGATGAAACATGATTAACAATTTCGGCGGCGTCCGGAACTCTTCGCCTGCTTTCGCAGGCTCACCCTTCGGGTCTGCTAACAAGCGGATATGTTGTTCGCTTCGCTCACCCAAACCCTTACGGGCTCCGCATACCCGCATCCCGTTAAGTGAAATAATAGCGGCGGAGAAGCCCGCATCTTCATAAATACCAAAAAGTTCCCAACCCTCAAACTTTCGGCTTTTTATAAAATTCAAAATATGCTCTTTCTGGGATTCAAGGGAACTATGATCCTTTTCAGCCTGATTTTCAGTTGATACTCTTGTATAGACCGCGCACCTCAAAACTTCCGTTTTCTTATTCTTTTTCATCTTCATAAAGTTTTACGCCTTTGATCTTTTTAACTTCTTTATTTTTAGTCAAGATTTTTAAGTTTTTCCTTTTGCTTAAAGCACAAAGTAAACCTAACTCAAGGGATAGTCCCTTAACCTCAAAAACAAGTTTACTTGCTTTTATCCAGTCTTCTTTTTCTATTTCTACATAAGGTAAGGCAAGAAAACCTTTTAAAAGTTTCTCAAAGATTTCTTTGTCTTTAACATCACTGAGAACCTTGGCAATAGTGTATCCCGTAACCACTATATTGTTCTCCTTCAATAAAGTTTCTAAGATCATCGTTTCATTTGTATGTTTTCCCTCAAAATAATCTTTCCAAGTTTTTATATCAGTTAGTATCATCTTATTCATTTCCCG
>WFWQ01000008.1 GCA_015491015.1 Patescibacteria group bacterium
CTTTTTTAGTTTGGCCTTTTTTAGTATTTTCTTTTTTTTATTTAGTTTTTCTTTTAACCAAAGGAAGGGGTTTAGGTTTAGGAGATGTTAAGTTTTCATTATTTTTAGGATTGCTGCTCCAAGAGTATTCCTTTTTAGCTATCTTTTTATCTTTTAATTTAGGTGCTATAATAGGATTAGTTCTGATCTTTCTTAGAAAAAAAAGTTTAAAAAGCCAAATCCCTTTTGGTCCATTTTTGATCTTCGGACTTCTTATAGCTTTCTATTTAAAGACTAAAGGCAGTAATCTATGGGAGATAATGGATTTACTATTTTAGAACTTCTGGTGGTAGGAGCGGTGATAATTTTGCTTTCTATAATATCTTTTCCTTTTTTAGATAGGGTTAGAGAAAGTTTAGAGTTAGAAAGATCTGCTAATCTTCTTTCTGCAGAGATAGGCAGGACGAGAGAGCTTGCAATTTCAGTAAAAGAGATTCAAGTTGGCTCTGAAGTGGTAATTCCTCAAGGCTATGGCATAAAGTTTGAAGTTATTTCTCCTAAAGATTACCAAATCTTAGTATTTGCAGATTGTAATGGAGACAAAGATTATACTTTTGGAAGTTTGTGCGATGGCAAAAGTGAGCTTTTGAAAAGTTTTAAACTTTCAAGTAAGGTTTATCTGGAAAGTCTCTTTCCTGACAATCCTTTGACTGTGGTTTTTTACCCTCCGGATCCCGTTTTGTATGTGAATCAAGAAACTCAAAAAGAAGCTCAAATTGTAATTAGTACTAAAAGGTTTAATATAAAAAGAAAGATCACAATTCAACCTACAGGTTTGATAGAGATTCAAAGGTAAGCTTATGCCCAAAAGAGAGATTAAGTTTGAAGTAGATAAAATTTACTACATTAAAGTTGAAGGTTTAGAGGAAATTTTTTTAGAAGAAAGGGATTATTATCGCTTTTTACTTCAGTTTTTTTATGCTATATTTGAGTTGAGGGTAAAAAGTTTAGAAGATAAAAAGATTATAGAAAAGGGAAAGGTGCTTTTAGGAGAAGAAGAGGGCGAGATTTTAGTGAAAGGATCGCCTCTAGCTTATGTTTTAGCTTTTGTATTACTTCCTCGGCAGGCAGAGTTTATCTTAGTTCAAAATAAAGAAAAAGGAATTCAAAACTTTCTTCAGAGAAGTTTATTAGGATACTCTAAATTTTTTAATAATCATTATCAAAGAGAGGGGCCTTTATTTAAAGGAAGGTTCAAATCTGCTTTAGTTGGAGATGTAGAGAAGGAAATCTTAAACTTACATCTTTTACCTTTGAGGCTTTTGAAGGCTGAGATTTTAGATTACAAGTGGAGTTCTTTATTAGATTATCTAGGAAAAAGAAGAGGCAAGCTTTTGCCTCCTTTGCCTATTTTAGAGTTTTACTTAGGAGAGGAGAGTTTAAAAAAGTTAAGTTCTCCTTCTTTTTATCTCGAAGATTTTTCTCCACAAAAAGTAGAAATCAAGTTTGAAAAATAAAGGTTTTGGTTTTAAAATTTAATTAATGAAAGTTCAGAAAGGTTTTACTCTTTTAGAACTTATAGTTGCTATCTCTATTTTACTTATAGTGTTACCTATAGGTTCTTCTATTTTTTACACTGCTTTCCAAGCTCAAAAGGAGTTTAATAGAGTAGTAGCTGCTTACTTAGCTCAAGAAGCTATAGAAGTAATTAAAAATATTAGAGATTCAAATTACATTTATAAAAGAAGGAACGATCCTGAAAATGTAGATTTGTTTTATGAAAACTTAGAAATGACCTCAGGGGGATTACAGTATGATTCGGTTTCTTTTCCGGATCCAAGATGTGAAAGCGGGTTTTTAAAATTAGATCCTTTTTCAGGCTTTTTTGAGTGCGCTTCCCAGGGGCTTTATAAGAGAGTGGTAACTTTAACTCCACTTAAAGATTTAGATGGAGATCCTTTAACTATAGATAGAATAGATGTTGAGGTTAAAGTAGAATGGGAAAGTGGAAAGAAAAGCTTAATCTTAAAATCTGAGATTTATGACTGGCTTAGATAACAAAAGAGGTTTCACCTTAATCGAACTTTTAATTGCAATGAGCATCTTTATAGTAATGCTTACTTTAGTTTGGGGAGCTATGATTGAAAACATTAAAGGGCAAAGAGGAGTTTTTAGAAAAGCTAAAGAAATAGGAACTATAGATTATGCGTTAGAATATATTTCTAGAACCTTAAGAACTGCAATTAGAGATTCGCAAGGAACTTGTGTAAATGCGAATCAAAGTTTTTTGCTTACTCAAGGTGGGAAGGGTGTTAGGTTTTTAAACTACAAGATGAAGTGTCAAGAGATATTCTTTGAGGATGGAGAACTAAAAGTAGCGCTCTCGACAGATAATAATTTTTCTAATTTAGGAACCCCCTTTCCTTTAATCTCTCGTAATTTTAATTTAAAAGATTTTAAAGTTTTAATTACCGGAGAATCAAGTGCTGATGAACTTCAACCGAGGGTAACTTTCGTTTTGATTTTACCCTATGCTACTTTCCAAAGTACTATTTCCCAAAGAAATTTGGATTTATGATTAAAGAAAGTTCAAATTTTGGTTATGCTTTATATCTTACAGTTGTGTTTTTAGTTTTAACTTTAGGAGTTATATTGGGAGTTAGTTCTCTTTTGGTAATCGAAATCAAAAATACTCGAGAATTAGCTAACTCAGTTCAAGCTTTCTTTTCTGCAGATGCTGGTTTAGAAAGAGCGCTGTTTCAAAGCAATGCTTTAAATGAAGATCTCTCGTCGTGTTCTATTAATTCTCCTTGTCAATATAATTTAGATCCTAAAACTAAATACTATGTTATATTTCTTAGAAGAGGAGAAGGAAATTGTCCTGGTTCTTCCGCTTTTTGCCTAGAAGCTTTAGGAAGTTATAAGGGCACAAGGAGAGGATTGAGGGCAGTGCAGTAACCTCTGCTCTCTTAATTTTTAACTCAGAGAAGAGGTTAATATTCAAAACAAACCCGGTATGTTAAAGTAATATGATATTCAAACCCGGTTTGTTTTTAGCTATAATTTTATCTTTAATTGGACTTTTATATCTTTATGGAGATAAAATAGCCGGAAATTCTTTGGGCCTTTTTTATCGTCAAGCTATATTTTTAGGACTAGGAATTTTGTCGTTTTTAATTTTTTCTAAAATAGATTACAGATTCTTTATTAACTTTAAAACTTTTAATCTTTTCTTATATTTTTTTTCCATTTTGCTCTTAATTGCAGTACTAATTTGGGGGAGTGAAATAAGAGGAACGAGAACTTGGTTTAAGATAGGTGAGGTTTCGCTTGATCCTTCTATTTTAGCTAAGTTTGCCTTAATTTTAGTTTTAGCTCAATATCTTAGCCAGAATCATCTATATATTTATCAGCTCAAGACTTTCTTGAAGGTTTTAGTTTTGATATTTATCCCGGTAATCTTAATAGCTCTTCAACCTAATTTAGGTTCTGCGTCTTTAGTTTTAAGTATAGGCTTTTCCATTTTAATTTTTGCCGGGATTAAGATAAGAGAATTAGTTCTACTTTTAATTATTTTGCTGTTAGGATTAGCTTTGGGGTGGAATACCTTTTTAAAAGATTATCAAAAAGAGAGAATTTTAGAGTTTTTTTTGCCTTATAAGGATGTTTTAGGGGTAGGATGGCAAAGAGAACAGGCTAAAATTGCTATTGGATCTGGAGGTTTGTGGGGTAAAGGCTTAGGAAAGGGGACACAAAATAGATACGGATTTTTGCCCGAATCTAAAACAGACTTTGTGTTCTCTGCTATAGGCGAAGAGTTTGGATTTTTAGGAATATTTTTAGTAATGTTTCTTTATTTTTTACTGATGAAGCATATCTTACAGATTATCTCTTTAGCGGAAAATAACTTTGCTAAAATCTTAAGTTTAGGATATTTAGCTAATTTAAGCTTCCAGTTCTTTCTTAACGTTGGAATGAACTTGGGATTTTTTCCTGTGATTGGAATTTCTCTACCTTTCCTAAGTCAAGGTGGGGGGGAGCTTATATTTAATTTTATAA
>WFWQ01000009.1 GCA_015491015.1 Patescibacteria group bacterium
AAAGAAATAGATTTTTCTTATCTTTTTTCTACTAAAGATAGATTTAGAGTTAATGTTTTTTATCAACAGAGAAAAGTAAGTATAGCTTTAAGATATATTCCAAGAGAAATTCCTACTTTAGAGGAACTTAACTTACCTTCCATCTTAAGAGAGGTTACTAAGTATAGTCAGGGCTTTGTTTTAGTTACCGGCCCCTCAAGTCATGGCAAATCTACCACCTTGGCAGCTTTATTAGAAGAAATTAACAAAACTCAAGCTAAGCATATTATCACCATTGAAGATCCAATAGAGTATGTTTTTGAACCAAAAAAGTCTATAATAGAACAAAGAGAAGTTTACCAAGATACCTTGTCTTTTGCTAAAGCTTTAAAATCTACTTTTAGGCAAGATCCAGATGTTATAATGATAGGAGAGATGCGAGATCCAGAAACAATTTCTATCGCTTTAACTGCTGCAGAAACTGGGCACTTGGTTTTTGCTACTTTGCATACTAACTCTGCTGCTCAAACTATCCATCGGATTGTAGATTCTTTTCCTGCAGGACAACAAAATCAGATAAGAGCTCAATTAGCTGGAGCTTTGTTGGGAATTATCTCTCAAAGGCTTTTACCGGATAAAAGAGGGGGGCAGGTTCCTGCGGTAGAGATTATGTTTAATACTCCAGCTATAGCTAACTTAATTAGAGAGAACAAAATCCACGAAATTCCAGCGATCATTGAAACTTCAGCTGATATCGGGATGGTTTCTTTAAATAGATCTTTAGCTTATTTGGTAAAAACTGGAATTGTAGATTTAGAAGTAGCTTTATCTTATTCTTTGTCTCCCTCTGAGCTTAAAAGATTAGTTAATCAAAATCTATGAAGTTTGAATACCAAGCTAGAACCAAAGAAGGAACTTTAAAAGTAGGACAGGTGGAAGCTTCAAGTTATGAAGCTGCTTTAGAGATTTTGCAAAGCTACGGTTATTATGTAACTTATTTAGCTGAAGTTAAAAAGAAAAGCATATTTGAAACTGAATTAAAGTTTTTAAGGAGGATTACTAAAAGAGACATTTTAAACTTTACTCGCCAACTGGGAATGCTTTTAGTAGCTCAAATCCCTCCAGTAGATGCTTTGCATACTTTAGCTTCTCAGACTGATAACTTAAAGTTTAGAGATGTAATTTTGAAGTTGGCCAGAGAGGTAGAGGGAGGTAGATCCTTTTCTTCAGCTTTAAGTCTTTTTCCTAACATATTTTCTCCTTTTTACATCAACATGATTAGAGCCGGAGAAGCAACTGGAGATTTGCCTAAAGCTTTCCTGGATATGGCAGATTATTTAGAAAAGGAGGAAGAGGTTAAGAATAAAATTAAATCCGCGCTTTATTACCCAACTTTTGTTATTTCAGTGATGGTTTTAATGATAATTTTAATGATTTACTTTGTCTTTCCTCAATTGGAAAAGGTTTTTTTGGAAGCTGGCAGAGAGCTTCCTCCTTTAACTAAAGTTGTCTTTACCATAGTTAACTTTTTGAGAGTTTGGCTTCCTTATTTAGTTGTAGGCTTAGCTCTTTCAGTTTGGATTCTCTTTTATCTTAAAAAGAATATCCCTTCCAGTTTTATCGACAGTTGGGTCTTATCTTTACCTATAATAGGAGCTTTAGCCAAGAAGGTTTATGTGTCAAGATTTGCTCAAAGCTTGCATACTTTAGTTGAAGGAGGAATTCCTATAGCTCAAGCCCTAGAGATTTCGGGAAGGGTGGCAGGTAACAGGATATATCAAAAAGCGATCTTTTCAGCAAGAGATGGAGTAAGAAGGGGAGAAAGTATAAGTTCTGTATTTAAAAGATATCCAGATATTATTCCTCCCTTTGTAACTCAAATGATCTTTGTAGGAGAGAGAACTGGAAAATTAGCTGAAAGTTTAGAAAAGGTTTATAGCTTTTATTCTAAAGAAGTAGATGTTGCTATAGATAGAATGATATCTCTATTTGAACCTCTCTTGATTATTATAATTGGGTTGGGAGTTGGAATTATGCTTTTGACAGTTCTAATGCCTATTTATCAGTTAGGATTTACAGGATGAAGTCTCTTGAAAAGTTTATCTTTCTTGGGCTAAAATTAAGTTAGCCTTTAGAAGAAAGGTCGCAATTAAGCTTTAATTAACCTTAAAAATAAATGAGAAGAGATAAAGGATTTACTCTTATTGAGCTTTTAGTAGTTATAGCTATAATTGGAATTTTGGCTTCAATTGTATTGGTGTCTTTAAGAGGAGCCCGAGATAAAGCTAGGGATGCGAGAGCCATTGCTGCTTTTGCTCAAATGAGGACTCAAGCAGAGATAATTTATGCTCAAGATGAGGATTATAGTAATTTAAACTGCAACAATCCTGAAGTCCAGCCTTTATGTAACGATATTCAGACCCAACTAGGTCAGTCTCCTACTATTAATACTGGAACTGATGCAGATGGCCAACCAGCTTACTGCGCTTATGCTAAGCTTTTAAGCAAGAAAGCGGGTGCAGATCAATGGTATTGCATTGACTCAGATGGAAGAGCTGTTCAAACTGGAACCGATCCTGGAGGAGCCACTTATTGTGGAGCAGGAACTACTACTTTTAATTGTCCTTCTAGTTAGCTAAAGTTTCAGAGCGATGAGAGGTTTTACTTTAATTGAACTTTTAATAGTTTTAGGTATAGTAGCTTTATTGGCCTCTTTGATTGCTATAGCTGTAATGAGAGAAGCTAAGATAAGGTCATTAGTAGGAAAGATAGAAAGTAATCTTTCTCAAGTGAGACAAGTGGCAGCTCAAATTTATACTGAATCTAATACTTACATAGCTGCAGATAACTCCTTGTGCGATATCAATGGGACTTTAAACGAAAACAATTTGACTCATCCGGAACTTAAGGATATAGCAGAGCAGGTTAAAAAAGCTAATGGAAATAGAACTATTAACTGTATCGCAGATGATAGGAGTTACTGTGTTGATACTGAGTTGCCTACTGGAGAGAAGATTTGTATAGATCACAAAGGAGTAATCAAGAAAGGAAATTTTATCTGTTCTCCAACTAAGATTGAATGCGAGTAGTTTTTGCTTCAATAGATTCAGAGAGCTCTGGAATTTTGCCAGAGCTCTCTTTTGTAATTTATAATCTTTAAAAGCCTTATATGGATAAATTGATTTTCGCTTTGATATTTTTCTTGGGAGCTATTTTTGGTTCTTTTTTGAGCTATTTTATTTATAGATTTTCTTTGTCTCGTAAAAATCTTTCATTGAGATCTTTCTGTCCTCAATGCGGAGCTCAATTAAGGCCTTTAGATTTGATTCCTATCTTAAGCTATCTTTGGCTTAAAGGGAAATGTAGATATTGCAAAAGGTCTATTC
>WFWQ01000010.1 GCA_015491015.1 Patescibacteria group bacterium
TATCAAGGTTAAAGATACTTCCTTCAGATGAGATAGCATTTAAAAAGAGGTTAGCTAAAGATAAGTTTCCTTTTTTGGTTTGGGGTTGAGAGCTGGTAGTTAGAGGAGGTTCAACGTTGCCTTGAGGAGGAGGTAAGGTTGGCTCTTGGAAAGTTTGGGCTAAAAGGTAAGAAACAAAGAAAAGAAAGATTAAAAGAAAAATTGGGTAAAAAAGTTTCAAAGAAAATATCTTCTTAACCTTCATTGTTGAGTTTTATTTAAGTAAATTTTGCAAGGTAAAAATGTCTTTCGATGAAATTTAGAGATGCCTTTTTCTTTCAAAGAACCAAGATGCACAGAAGTTGGATAACCTTTATTTTTAGAAAAGTTGTAAAAAGGGAGCTTAAGGTTTAATCTTTCCATATATTTATCTCTTTTTATTTTAGCAATAATAGAAGCTAAAGCGCAAGAGAAGATTTTAGAGTCAGCTTTAACTATAGAAATTTGAGGGCGCTTAAGATCTAAATTAATTTTACCATCTAAAACTATCAAATCAAAGTCAAAGTTTTCAATTTCTTTTGAAGCTCTTTGTTTTAAATTATTTAAAGCTCTTTTCATCGCTAACTTGGTAGCTTGAAAGATATTAATTTTGTCTATCAATTTAGGGTAAACTCTGCCTTCTCCCCAGAAGATAAAGTTAAACTCTAAAAGCTCTTTATAGATTTCTTCTCTTTCTTTGGGTTTTAAAGCTTTAGAGTCTTTAACTTTTTTTATAAAATCTTTAGCTCCTTTTTCTTTTTCAAAATCTTTTAAAACTAAAACCGCCACAGCTAAAACTGGACCAGCTAAAGCTCCCCTTCCCACTTCATCTACTCCCGCTATAAACTTTAACCCCTTTTTCCAATATCTCTTTTCAAAACCCAAGTTCATTGCTATTATTATAAAACAAAAAGTTGACCAAAGTATGAAAAGCTCTGATTTTGTTCATCTGCATTGCCATTCTCACTACTCTTTATTAGATGGCTTGCCTAAGATTGATGAGTTAGTAGCTTATGTAAAGGAGTTAGGAATGGATAGCGTTGCTTTAACCGATCACGGGGTTTTATATGGAGCTGTAGAGTTTTATCAAAAAGCCAAAGCAGAAGGAATCAAGCCCATCATTGGAGCTGAGCTTTATTTAGCTTTAGATAGAATGGATCAAAGGAGGCCTCAAATAGATAAAAAGAGTTACCATCTTTTAGTTTTGGTCAAAAATAAAGAAGGTTATCAAAACTTAGTTAAGCTTATCACCAAAGCTCACCTTGAAGGCTTTTACTACAAGCCAAGAATTGACGAAGACTTACTCTTTAAGCACAAAGAAGGATTAATCATCACTACCTCTTGCTTACAAGGTAAAATTCCAAGATTGCTTTTAGCCGGAGAAGAAAAGAAGGCTTTAGAAACAGCTCTACAATACAAAGATGTCTTTGGAAAAGAAAACTTTTATGTTGAACTTCAACACCATCCTAATATTCCAGAGCAAGCAAAAGTTAATCAAAAACTAATTAAGTTAGCTAAAGATTTAGATCTTAAGCTAATAGCTACAAACGATGTTCACTACTTAAAGAAAGAAGATGCTAAGATTCAAGATGTTTTAATGTTAATTAACACTGGAGCAGATCCTAATAATCCTGAGAGGCTCACTTTGATCCAAGATGACTTTTCAATGAAAAGCCCTCAAGAGATGGCAGAGATATTCAAAGATTTCCCTGAAGCTATCTTAAACACCAAAAAAATTGCAGAGATGGTAGAATTTGAGTTTGAATTAGGAAAGCCAAAATTGCCTTACTTTCAAGTTCCAGAAGGAGAAACTCCAGAAAGTTATTTAAGGAAGCTTTGCTATCAAGGGTTAAAAGAAAGAGGCTTAGAAAAAGATTTAAAAGCTAAAGAAAGGTTAGAAAAAGAGCTTAAAGTTATAGAACAAACTGGTTTTGCTTCTTATTTTTTAATTGTCCAAGACTTTGTCAACTGGGCAAAGAAAAATAAGATAATTGTAGGACCTGGAAGAGGATCTGCAGGGGGTTCTTTAGTAGCTTATCTTCTAAAGATTACAGAAATCAATCCTTTAGAGTACAATCTTTTGTTTGAAAGATTCTTAAATCCTGAAAGATCTGCAGGATTGCCAGATATTGATATTGATTTTACAGACAGAAGAAGAGATGAGGTTTTGCAATATTTAAGAGAAAAATATGGAGAAAATAAGGTAGCTCAAATTATCACCTTTGGAACTTTAGCTTCAAGGGCTGTAGTTAGAGATGTAGGTAGGGCTTTAAAGTATCCTTATCAGTTTTGTGATAAATTAGCTAAGTTAATCCCCCCTCAAATGAGCCTAAAAGAAGCTTTAGCCCAAGTCCAAGAGCTAAAAAGAATTTATCAAGAAGATCAAAAGGCAAAAGAGCTAATCGATGTGGCTCTAAAGCTTGAAGGAGTAGCAAGACACGCTTCCACTCACGCTTGCGGAGTGGTAATTTCCCATCAACCTTTAGACGACATTGTGCCTTTGCAACACCCTTCCCAATCTGAAAAAGACATTGTCACCCAATATGAAATGCACTCTATTGAGGATTTGGGGCTTTTAAAAGTCGATCTTTTAGGACTGAGGAACTTAACCATAATTGAAGATACTTTAGCTAAAATCAAAGCTATTTATGGTAAAGAAATAAAGTTAGAAGATATTTCAGATTTTAAAGATCCAAAAACTTTCAAACTCTTGCAAGCAGGTGAAACTACAGGTGTATTTCAATTAGAATCAGATGGAATGAAAAGATACTTAAGGGAACTTAAGCCTACTGAGTTTGAAGATATAGTGGCTATGATAGCTTTGTACAGACCAGGGCCTTTGCAGTTTATCCCAGAATACATAGCCAGGAAACATAGAAGGAAACCTGTTACCTATTTGCATCCTAAACTTAAACCTATTTTAGATTCAACTTATGGAATTTGCATTTATCAAGAACAACTGATGAAAATAGCTCAAGACTTGGCAGGTTTTACTTTAAGGGAAGCTGATTATTTGAGGAAAGCTGTAGGAAAGAAAATTAAAGAACTCTTGTTAGAACAGGAAGAAAAGTTAATTCAAGGGATGATCAAACAAGGAATTCCAGAAAAAGTAGCTAAAGAAATCTGGAACTGGATCTTACCCTTTGCAAGATATGGTTTTAACCGAAGTCATAGTGTGGCTTATGCGATGATAGCTTATTGGACAGCTTGGCTAAAAGCTCATTATCCTGTAGAGTTTATGGCTTCTTTGTTGACCGCAGAAAGCAGTACCGTAGAGAGAACCGCAAAGCTAATTCAAGAGTGCAATAAGATGGGAATTGAAGTTCTACCTCCAGATATTAACCAAAGCTTTAGAACTTTTTCGGTAGTTCCAGGTGAAAAGAAGATAAGATTTGGATTAACCGCAATTAAAAATGTAGGAGAAAATGTAGTTGAAGCTATAATTCAAGAAAGAAAGGCTAAAGGACCCTTTATCTCTTTAGAAGACTTTATTTCAAGAATGGCAAAGTATGACATTGCTAACCGCAAATCCTTTGAAGCTCTAATTAAAGCTGGAGCTTTTGACAACTTTGAGGAAAGAAAAAAGCTTTTGCATAACTTAGATAAGATTCTAAACTTAATGAGAGAAAGCAAAAATAAAGCTTTAACTAACCAAGCTAATTTGTTTGGAGAAAGTACAGCTTCTGCTACCTCTAAAATTAAATTAGAAGAAGTAGAGCCAGCTACTACTCAAGAAAAGTTAGAATGGGAAAAAGAACTTTTAGGTTTGTATATCAGTTCTCATCCTTTAAAAGAAGCAAAAAAAGCTTTACAGGGAAAAGTTTATCCTATAGGCAAGATTAAAAGAGAACACATTGGAAAGGTTGCTATTTTAGGTTGCATTCTAACTGAACTCAAAAAGATTGTAAGCCGAAATGGAAAACCTATGGCAATAGCTAAAGCTGAGGATTTAACAGGTTCAATTGAGATTGTCTTTTTCTCAGATATAGTTGAAAACAAAGGAGAGCTTTTAGAAGAAGGGAAAGTTTTCATCATTGAAGGCAAAATAGACAGCCGAAATTCTGATCTTCAAATTATAGCTCGCAATATTGAAAAGGTTATAATTAGATAAAACTTTAAAAACTCTTATGGATGAAGAACTCCAAAAATTAAGACATTCTTTAGCTCACCTTTTAGCTGCAGCAGTTTTAGAGCTCTGGCCTTCTGCTAAACCTGCAATCGGACCTCCCGTTGAAGATGGATTTTATTATGACTTTGATTTTGAAAACCCTATCTCAGAGAAAGATCTTTCTAAGATTGAAGCTAAGATGAGAGAAATTCTAAAGTCGTGGGACAAGTTTGAAAAAATAGAAGTTTCTCCTCAAGAAGCTAAAGAAAGATTTAAAGATAACCCTTACAAGTTGGAGATAATTGAAGAGTTAGCAAAGAAAGGAGAAAAGATAACTTTATACAAATCTGGAAACTTTGTAGATCTTTGTAAAGGAGGACATATAGAGACAGCTAAAAAGATAGATCCTTTAGCCTTTAAATTAGATAGAATTGCAGGAGCTTACTGGAAAGGGGATAGCAAAAACAAAATGTTAACTAGGATTTATGGTTTAGCTTTCAAAAGCAAAGAAGATTTAGAGAAATATTTAAAGTTGAGAGAAGAAAGAATTAAAAGAGATCACCGCAAGTTAGGAAAAGTCTTAGATCTTTTTTCTTTCCATGAAATTTCTCCAGGAGCTCCTTTTTGGCATCCCAAAGGAATGGTGATCTTTAGAGAATTAGAAAGCTGGTGGCTAAAAAAGCATAAAGATTTAGGATACTTAGAAATCTCAACTCCAATAATGGTTAAAAAAGAGCTTTTTGAAAAATCTGGACATTGGGATTATTACCGAGAAAATATGTTTACTTTAGAGGTTGAAGGGGAAACTTTTGTTTTAAAACCAATGAACTGCCCTGAAGCTACGATAGTTTATTCTTCTAAAGTTAGAAGTTACAGAGATCTTCCTTTAAGATTAGCTGAGATAGGGAGATTGCATCGCAACGAACTCTCTGGAACTTTAGCTGGACTTTTTAGAGTAAGGCAAATCACTATGGATGACGCCCATTTATTTGTAAGGGAAGATCAAATCTTCGAAGAAATTTTTAAAGTTTTAGCTTTAATTGAAGAGTTTTATCAAACTTTTAATTTGCCTTTAAAGTTCAAATTAGCAACTAAACCAGATAAAGCTATGGGCAGAGAAGAACTTTGGGAGAAAGCTGAAGAAAGTTTAGAGAAAGCTTTAAAAGAAAAGAAAGTAAGTTTTGAGCTTAAACCTAAAGATGGAGCTTTTTATGGCCCTAAGATAGATGTTCACATTAAAGACTCTTTAGAAAGAGAGTGGCAAGTAGCTACCGTGCAATTAGATTTTCAAATGCCAGAAAGATTTGATCTTTTTTATATTGACAAAGATGGTAAAAAGAAGAGACCTGTAATGATCCATAGAGCTATCTTTGGTTCTTTTGAAAGGTTTATTGGAATTTTAACTGAACACTTTGGAGGAGCTTTTCCAATTTGGCTAGCTCCAGAACAAGTTTGGATTTTACCTGTTGGAGAAAGAAACCTCAAATATGCTCAAAAAGTTGAAAAATTGCTTCAAAAAGAAAAAATTCGAGCTAAAGTAGAAGAAAGAGAAACTATATCTAAAAGGATCTTGGAAGGAGAAAACCAAAAGATCCCTTATCTTTTGGTAGTTGGAGAAAGAGAAGAGAAAACAGAAAGTGTAAGGGTAAGAAAAAGAAAGGAAGGTGATCTTGGAGAAATGGAAATTGAAAAGTTTATTTCTAAAATCAAAGAAGAAATTGCTAAAAAAGCTATCAACTAAAAATCCAAACCTCTCACCTCCCACCTCCCACTTCCAACTTCCAAAAGTAGTAGCTATTTTAGGTCCTACCGCAGCGGGGAAAAGTTATTTAGCTGTAAAGTTAGCTAAAAAGTTTAAAGGGGAAATAATTTCAGCTGATTCAAGACAAGTTTACAAAGGGATGGATTTAGGAACAGGTAAGATTACTCCAAAAGAGCAAGAAGGTGTTCCTCATCATCTTCTAAGCATTGTTGAACCTCAAGAGTATTTTAGTGTAGTAGATTTTAAAGAAAGGGCTAAAAAGTTAATTTTAGAGATAAACCAAAGAGGAAAACTTCCTTTTTTAGTAGGAGGAAGTTGGCTTTATATTTATGCTTTATTAGAAGATTGGCAAATTCCCAAAGTGAAGCCTAATTTTAAGTTAAGAGAAGAGTTAGAAAGAAAAAGCTTAAAAGAGCTTAAAGAGATTTTGAAAAAGTTAGACCCAGGAAGATTTGAAACTGTAGATCTTAAAAACAAAAGAAGAGTAATTAGAGCTATAGAGATAGCTAAAGCTTTAAAGAAAGTCCCCAAGTTAAAAAAGAGAAAGCCTTTTGATTATTTAAAGTTAGGAATAGAAGTAGATTTTAAAACTTTAGAAAAAAAGATAAAAGAAAGGCTTTTGAGAAGAATCAAGTTAGGATTGATTGAAGAGGTAAGAAAACTTCATCAGGAAAAAGGTTTGTCTTTTAAAAAGTTAGAAAGCTTTGGCTTGGAGTATAAATGGGCAAGCTTTTATCTTCAAGGTAAAGTATCTAAAGAAGAAATGATTGAAAAGCTTTACCGAGATATAAGAAGGTTTGCTAAAAAACAAATCAGAGTTTTTAAAAAAGACAAAGAAATAATTTGGATAAAAGATCAAAAATCTGCAGAAAGAG
>WFWQ01000011.1 GCA_015491015.1 Patescibacteria group bacterium
AAAAGTTTAAAATCCTCAACTAAAACCACAGATAATCCTTTACTTAAACCTTTAGCAAACAATCTTGAAGTTCTTCCTGAAGTTTGAAGATAAGTTTTAGAATCTGGAATTTGAAGCTTCAAAGACTCTCTAGTTTTAATAATTCTAATTCGGTTCCCTTTTTCAATAGCTCCAAGAGCTTCTTTGTCAGTTAGCACCTTTTTTAAAAAAGAAGCGAACCTTCCAAGTTCAGGAAAAGATTGAGATTTTTTGTTGCTATAAAGCTTAGGTAAAACCCTGCTTGCTTTAAATAATAGCTCTTTAGCTTCTTTTTTATAACTTGAAGGTAAAAGATCTGAAATTTTCACCAAAAGCCTCAAGCTTAAAAGAGGAGGTAAAGAATCCAAGTTCTCCAATTTAATTTCAAATTTAGGAGTTTTAGTATGAATCACATATCTGATTCTTTCTGGCAAATCTATTCCTCTAACTAAAATTCCATAATAAGTCGCTATCCCAATTAACACTTCAACTTTCCCTTCTTTAAAATCTTTTAAAGCGTGCTTGTCTTTAGCTTTTGAGATCAAAGCTTTAGCTTTAACTTGATTTTGAACTAAAAAGCTTTCTAATTCCTGAGCAAAACTTTCACCTTCTTCTAAACTAACATAAACAATACCTCCAGAGCCTAACCTTTTAATCAGCTCCAGAACTTGACTCTTAACATCTCTTTCTCTTTCCAAAAAAGCATCCACTACATTTCTTAAAAAAACTGATGCAGATCCTGTAGAAAATTTACCTAATTCTCTAAGCAAAGCTTGAACTTGAGTTTTAGGCCTCAAAGTAGCACTGGAAAAAACTAAAATTCCTTTAGGAGGATTGAGCTTTCTTTGTAGAGTTAAGATCTTCTCTCTTATCCTTTCATCTTTAGTTTTCAATCTTTTGAGAGCTATTATCTTTTTGGCTAAAGAAATATCTTCTGCTTTTATTCCACTGAGCTTCAAAACTTTTTCTAAATTGAAAGAAGATTTCAAAATTGAATCTACATCATCTACAAACAAAAAATCAAAGATCAAACCTTCAAACTCTGCAAAGTTTCTTAACAAAAACTGAGAAGTAGAAATTAAGATCTTTTTCCCTTCTCTACCTTTTAACTCCTGGAGCACTTTTTCTCTTTCTTTATTTTTAAGCTGAGAGGAAATCTTCAAAACCTTAACTTCAGCTTTAGCTTTTTCTTTAAACAAAGAAAGCTTTTGGAAAGATTGCTCCAACAAAGCTAAAGTTGGAACTATAAAGTAACACCTTTTTCCTTTTGAAGCGAAATATAAACAAGAGACTAAACCAAACAAACTTTTACCTATTCCCGTAGGAGCTAAAATAGCAAAGCTATTCCCTTTTAAAGCTCTTTTAGCCCACTCTTTTTGAGCCGACCAAAGGCTTTTTTGAGTGCACTTTTTAAAAAAAGCTTCAAAATCTTTAAACTCTTTAGTGAGATAGTAAGTCAAAAAGTAGGCTTTAAGGTTTTTATTTTGCAACAAAATTGAACCTACTTTTAACTTTAAATCTTCCAAGTCTTTAGCTTCTTTAAGAACTTTTAAAGCTAAATCTTCAGGCAAACAACTTTCGCAAGGCAAAGATAAAAGAAGCCTTTGGTCTGAAATTTCTCTTTGGCAATTTGGACAAAAATCTTCAAAGTAAGCCTTCATATTTTTAAATCTCATAAACTAAAGTTACAGGACCATCGTTGATTAAATGAACTTCCATATATTCTCCAAAAAATCCTTTTTTAACTTTATCTTTTAAAACTTTTTCAAGCTCTTTAAAGACCTCCTCAAATATCTCTTTAGCTTTTTGAGGTTCTTCAGCCTTAATAAAACTTGGACGATTGCCAGATTCCAAATCTCCAAGCAAAGTAAACTGAGAGACTAAGAGAATTTCTCCTTTTACATCTAAAAGCGAAAGATTAATATCTTTACCCTTCCCAGGAAAGATCCTTAACTTTAAAAGCTTTTGAGCTAACTTTTTAGCCTTTTCTTTATCATCCTCTTTAGCTATACCCAAAAGCACCAATTGTCCTTTTTTAATTTCTACTTTTTCTTTACTCTTTCGATTGATTACCTTAGCATATTTAACTCTTTGAATCACAGCTTTCATACAGAAGAGTTAGTTAAAAATTTTAATATCCCTTCGGTTATCTTTTCTGCAACTTTATCTAAATTTTTTTGAACAAAGTTAATCTCTTTTAAGCTTGACATAAAAGCAACTTCTAAAATTACAGCAGGAGTTCGGGAATCAAGAGAATGCTTAAACTTTTTAAAATTAAAAGCATAATACTTGCTCATATCCTCTGTAACTAAGTTATAAGGTTTCATAATCTCTTTTAAAGAGTTAAATAAATACAAAGCCAATTGAGAAGATTTTGAAGAAAGATCAAAATCTGAAGGAGCAACTTTAAATCCTCTCACTGAAGGATCTAAATTCCAGTCAAAATGAATTGCTACAAAAGCGTCTGCCAAATAGCGTGGAGGTATTTGAACCGGCAAAATATCAACCTCAACCCCAGCTAACTCTAACTTTTCTTTGACTCTCAAGGCTAAATCCAAAGCTAATCTTTTTTCTTTTCTCCTAAAAAGCAAAGCGTTAATCGAAGAGGCCTGGGAAATGCCTTTAAGTTCTTCAGGCAAAGGACCGACTAAGTAATGTCCCGGCTGAAGAGCTACTTTAAACTTAACTCTAGAAGCATCAGTTAAGGGAGGAGCGGAAACCTTAAAAGCCTTGTAGGCAAAAGTTCCCAAGAAAATAATTCCCAAACTAAAACCTATAATAAAGTCTCTAAACATTAACCTATTTTAGCAAAATTTATATAAAACAAAAGGCAATCCCTTTTTGGGATTGCCTCTCTTGCTTTATGAAGGATAAAAATGATCTTGTTTTTGCAAACATCCAGGATTTCCTGCTATTTCTAATAAAGTCAGAGTAGGAGAAGATAAAGAAAAATATTGATGAACTTGCTTAGGTTCTACTTTAAAGGAATCTCCCGGCAAAAGTTTATGACTCTTTCCGTCTACTTCTAATATTCCCATTCCTAACAAAAGATGATAAGTTTCAGCTCTGGTTTTAAGATGAAAATGTCTGGAAGTTCTACAAAAAGGAGGCATAAATTGAAGTAAAAACATAGGATCTTCTCCACTTTTAGCCAAATACAAAGCTTGAGATCCAGGCGAGGTGCTCCAAATTGGAGGGTCAAAGATTTCTTCAAAACCTCTTAAGTAAATGTATCTTTGGGTAGCTGATTTAAAATCTCCTAACTCGTCAAATCCTGGCATTTGAATCTTTCTTTCTGAGATCACTACTTCAACTCTTAATCTTCTTCTTATCTTAAAGTCGTGGGGAAATCTCAACATTCTCTTTACCTCCTTTTCAAGGATCTAAAAGTAATCTTAAAGCAAAATTAAATTTTAAGCAAAATAAAAAAGTGCCCCGTGAGGGACTCGAACCCCCAACCGTCGGCTTAAAAGGCCGCTGCTCTACCAATTGAGCTAACGGGGCACTACAACCCTTCCTGTTCTAATTTCTTTAATAACTCTTTTTGAGATTCTGTCAAGCGAGAGGGCATCTTTAAACTAACTTTCAAATAAAGATCTCCTCTTCCTCTTCTTCTAAAATGAGGAACTCCTAAACCTTGGAGTTTAAACAAACTTCCAACTTTGGTCAAAGGAGGAATCTTAATAGTTATCTTTTTTCCAGTGATATCTACAAAGTCTACTTTTCCTCCCAAATAAAGCTTAGCTAAAGGAACTTCTAAAAAAGCATAAAGATTATCTCCTCGTCTCTTAAATTTAGGATGAGGAAGAACCACAATTTTTATTAACAAATCCCCAAACTCTTTTAACAAGCTGCTGTAATTTCCTAATCCTTTAAAAGTTAAAATTTGCCCTGTATCTACTCCAGGTGGAATTTCAATTTTAATCTTTTCTTCCTTTTCTACCTTTCCTTCACCTTTGCAAACTACACACTTTATTTCATGCTTCACTCCTCTCCCTTTGCATTCAGGACAAGGGTGAACCTTAGAAAAGATTCCCCAAAAAGTTTGGTTAACTTGATGAGCTTTACCTGTACCTCGACAAATTTCGCATTCTATCATTCTAGAATTAGGCTCAGCTCCAGAACCTTTACACCTTAAACACTTACCATACCTCAAATAGGATAAACTCTTAGTAGCTCCTTTGACCACTTCTTCTAAAGTAAGATCCACTGAAAGAGTAATATCCAACTTCTCTTTTTCTACCTTCTGAGTAAAAGTCTTATTGAAAAGATCACCTACAACCTCTTCAAAGAAAGAAGTAAGATCTTCAAAGCCAAAATCAAATAAGTTAGAATCAAGCCTTACTTTTTGAGAAAAAGGAGATCCAAAACTCACTCCTCCTGAAGCTAACATTTCGTCGTACTTTCTTCTCTTTTCTGCATCAGATAAAACTTGATAAGCTTCGTTTATTTCCTTAAACTTTTCTTCATCTCCTCCTTTATCAGGATGATACTTGTGAGCTAACCTACGGTAAGCTTTTTTTATCTCTTCGGTAGTTGCATCTCGAGACACTCCTAGTATTTTGTAATAGTCTTTCATAAGCTCAATTTTAATTTTAAAAATAGATAGATGTCAACTCAAGATCGTGAACTCCCTCCCGAACCATAAAGCTTAGCTCCTATTTGTTTTAAAATTTCAGACAAAGCTTCCATAGAATTTTCAACTTCTTTAGCCTCTTTAGCTTTGGCAATAATCTCCTTTAAATCTCTAATTCTTGCTTCTAATCTTTCCTGGTCCTCTTTTGCAATTTTATCTTTGAAATCGCTCAAAGTCTTTTGAGCTGTATAAATTAAAGCTTCAGCTTTGTTTTTAGCCTCAGCTAATTCTCTCTTTTTCTTATCTTCTTGAGCAAACTTTTCAGCTTCCTTCTTTAACTTTTCTACTTCTTCAGGAGGAATCTCAGTAGAACCTTCAATTCTTATTGACTTTTCTTTTCCCGTAGCTTTATCTTTAGCTGAGACAGTTAAAATACCATTGGCATCGATGTCAAATGTCACTTCAATTTGAGGCACTCCTCGAGGAGCTGGAGGGATACCTTCTAAAATAAACCTTCCTAAAGATTTGTTGTCTTTAGCCATAGGCCTTTCTCCTTGAACAACATGAATCTCTACCGCGGTCTGATTATCTGAGGCGGTAGTAAAAACTTCAGTTTTCTTAGTAGGGATAGTGGTGTTTTTAGGGATTAAAATGGTGTTTATTCCTCCTAAAGTTTCAATACCCAAAGAAAGAGGGGTGACATCTAAGAGTAAGATATCCTTCATTTCTCCTTGTAAGATCCCAGCTTGAACTGCAGCTCCTAAAGCTACAACTTCATCAGGATTGATATCTTTTTTAGGTTCTTTATTAAAAAGCTTCCTTAGCTCTTCCTGAATCAAAGGCATCCTAGTTTGTCCTCCAACTAAAACTATATCTTGGATGTCTTCAGGATTGAGTTTAGCTTCGGTTAAAGTAGATTTCACCAACTCAATAGACTTTTCAATTAAGTCTCTAACTAATTCTTCTAATTGAGCTCTCGTCAATCTATACAATAAATGCTTAGGCCCTGAGGCATCAGAAGTAATAAAGGGTAAATTAATCTCTGTTTCTAAAGTAGTAGAAAGCTCAATTTTAGCTTTTTCTGCAGATTCTTTAAGTCTTTGCAAAGCTAAAGGATCTTGAGATAAATCAATTCCATGCTCTTTTTTAAACTCATCAATTAACCAACTAATAATTCTTTGATCAATATCATCTCCACCCAGATGGGTATCTCCTCCTGTAGCCTTAACTTCGGCGGTATCTTCAGAAACCTCTAAGATAGAAACATCGAAAGTTCCTCCTCCAAAATCATAAACTAAAACCTTCCTTTCTCCTTTCTTTCCTAAACCATAAGCTAAAGCAGCTGCAGTAGGTTCGTTTAAGATTCTTCTGACTTTAAATCCTGCAATTTCTCCTGCAACTTTAGTAGCTTTCCTTTGAGAATCATCAAAGTAAGCAGGGCAAGTAATTACCGCCTCTTCTATAGTTTCTCCTAATTTTTCTTCTGCATCATGCTTTAGTTTCTGCAAAACCATTGCAGAAATTTCAGAAGGTCTGTACCACTTATCTCCCATCTTAACTAAAACGCCACCATCTTCACCTTCTTTAATCTCGTAAGGATAAAGCTTTTTGTCTTTTTGAACTTCAGGATCTGAATATCTTCTGCCAATTAACCTTTTTACTCCAAAGATAGTATTTTTAGGATTGGTGATTTGTTGTCTTTTAGCTGTAATTCCAACTAACCTTTCTCCTGTCTTTGAAATTGCAACTACAGAAGGAGTAATTCTTGAACCTTCTTTGTTTTCAATAATTTTAGGCTCCCCTTCCTCAATAATTGCCATAGCTGAATTGGTAGTTCCAAGATCTATACCTATTATTTTGGGCATAATTTTAAATTATTTTAAATTCAGGCTCTCACCTCTGCCTCCCAATATTGGGAGGCAGAAAGTCAAAGCCTGAATTACTTGGAAACTTTAATCTTAATTTCTTTGGCTGACTTCTTTTCTTCTTTAACTTTGGGCATTGCAACTCTCAAAACTCCATTCTTGTACTCAGCCTCAGCTTTTTCAGCCTGAACCTCAACTGGAATGACAATGGACCTCTTAAAGTATCCTTTCCTAATTTCCTGTCTAAAGTATCCTCTCTTTTCTTCTTTAACCTCTTTTTCTTCTCCTCCTTCTACAGTTAAAACATTATCCTCCACTGAAACTTTGATACTCTTTGGATCTACTCCTGGAACTTCAATTTCAGCTATTACTTCTTTGTCGGTTTCGTACAAGTCTACACTGGGCCTAACCAATCTAGGGATAACTGGAATTTCTGGAATTTCTAAATCTTCCATAAACCTTTCAAAGAACTTTTCAATTTCTCTTCTTGGAATTAGTTCCATAGTTTTTGAATTATTTTACAAGGCTGAAAGAGAAGATTCGACCTTTAAGTTCTGCCACGGCAGAACTTAAAGCAGAAAAATTACTTTGCAACTTTAACTTTAGCTGGTCTCAAAACCTTTTTTGTTTCTTGATCCAAGAATCCAGGTAAAACTTCTTCAATGATTTCTCCCTTTTTAAAACCTTCTCTGCTTACTTCCTCAACTGCTTCGTGAAAGTGAGGATCAAACTCTTTTCCTACATCGATTTTTTTAATCTCTATACTCTCTAAAATCTTCAAAAGCTCCTTTTTAAGGTTCAAAATTCCTTCTAATCCTTCTTTTAAGCTCTCTCGATAAAATCTTTCCGCATAACATAGAGAGTCCAAAAGAGGAAAAAGCTTCTCTTTAGCAAAATCTTTCAAAAGAGTTTTAGCTTCAATTTTAACTCTTTCTTTTTCTTCTTTTTTGTAATTAAGAAACTCAGCTTGAGCTCTCTTGGCT
>WFWQ01000012.1 GCA_015491015.1 Patescibacteria group bacterium
GAATATAAATCAATAAAATGGAGGACAAAAAAGATGCTTTTATTCTCTGGTTTAAAGATTTAAGACTTGAAGATACCCCTTTAGTTGGAGGTAAAAATGCAGCTTTAGGAGAAATGTATTCAAATTTAACTCCTTTGGGAGTTGATGTTCCTCAAGGTTTTGCTTTAACCGCTAAAGCTTACGAATATTTCTTAGAGTTTAACAATTTGAAAGAAAAAATAAGAGAAACTCTAAAAGGCTTAAATACTAAAGATGTTAGAGATCTCCAAAAAAGAGGAGCTAAAATTAGAAAGCTAATTAGATCTGGTAAATTCCCTCAAGATTTAGCTGAAGAGATAAAAGAAGCTTATCTTAAACTTTCTAAAGAATATGGGGAAGAAGCTACAGATGTGGCGGTAAGATCATCTGCTACAGCTGAAGATTTACCAGGAGCTTCTTTCGCGGGACAGCAAGAAACCTACTTGAATGTAGTAGGGTTTGAAAAGCTTTTAGAAGCTATCAAAAATTGTATGGCTTCTCTTTTTACAGATAGAGCTATTTCTTATAGAGAAGATAAAGGCTTTGATCACTTTAAAGTAGCTTTATCAGTTGGGGTGCAAAAGATGGTAAGATCAGATTTAGCTTCTTCAGGAGTAGCTTTTACTATTGATACCGAAACTGGCTTAGATAAAGTGATCATCATTACAGCTACCTATGGTTTAGGAGAGCTTATTGTTCAAGGTAAAGTGGTTCCTGATGAGTGGATGGTGTTTAAAGAAGGATTGAAAAAAGGATATAAAGCTATATTTAGCAGGAAATTAGGGAAGAAAGAAAATAAAATAGTTTATTCTTCAAAAGGGGGAACAAAGTTAGTTAAAGTTCCTTTAGAGGATCAAAAGCAGTTTGCTTTGACCGATGAGGAAGTTTTGCTTTTAGCTAATTGGTGTCAAAAGATTGAGGATCACTTTTCTAAGCTTCACCAAAGACTTCAACCTATGGATATTGAGTGGGCAAAGGATGGAAAAACAGGTAAGCTTTTTATTGTTCAAGCTCGCCCTGAAACTGTTTATTCTGCTAAAAAGCCTACTGAATGGAAAGAGTACAAGCTCAAAGAAAAAGGAAAAGTGATTTTAGAAGGCATTGCGGTGGGTTCTAAAATAGCAGTAGGTAAAGTTAGAGTAATTAAAGATGTAAGCAAAATTTCTGAGTTCAAACCTGGTGAGATCTTAGTTACCGAGATCACAGATCCTGACTGGGAACCAATTATGAAGATAGCTAAGGGAATAATTACTGATAAAGGTGGAAGAACTAGTCACGCTGCTATAGTTAGCAGAGAGTTAGGTATTCCTGCAATTGTAGGAACTCAAAAAGCTACTAAAGTTTTAAAGACGGGACAAGAGATTACTTTAGATTGTTCTTCAGGAAATGTGGGTAAAGTTTATCAAGGAAAATTAAAGTTTGAGGAAATAGTTCACGATTTAGGTAAGCTTCCTGAAACTAAAACTCAAATTAAAGTTAACATTGGTTCTCCAGAAGAAGCTTTTAAAAACCATTGGTTGCCAGTTAAGGGTGTAGGACTGGCAAGAGAAGAGTTTATCATAGCTAGTTATATTAAGATTCACCCTAATGCTTTGTTAGATTATCCTAAACTTAAAGAAAGAGCTAAAAGAGACAAGAAGATCAAAGAAATTGTAGAAAAGATTGATCAATTAACTGAAGGTTATGAAGATAAATCTCAGTACTATGTAGATAAGTTAGCTGAAGGAATAGCTAAGATTGCGGTAGCTTTTTGGCCTTACGAAGTGATGTTAAGGTTTTCAGATTTCAAGACTAACGAATATAAGAACCTTATTGGCGGAGAGCTTTATGAGCCTAAAGAGGAGAATCCAATGTTAGGATGGAGAGGAGCATCAAGATATTACCATCCTGATTTTAAGTCAGCTTTTGAGTTAGAGCTTTTAGCTTTAAAGAAAGTTAGAGAAGAGTTTGGTTTAGTAAATGTGATGCCTTTCATTCCTTTTTGTAGAACAGTGGAAGAGTTACAGAAAGTTTTAGCTATTTTTGAAGATTTAGGCTTAGAGAGAGATGCTCTTCATAATCAAACTTGTTCAAAGCTTCCTTTAGAATGCAACCATCTTAAAATTTATTTAATGTGCGAAATTCCTTCTAATGTAATTTTAGCTGACGAGTTTTTAGAGTACGTAGATGGATACTCTATTGGATCTAATGATCTTACTCAGCTTACCTTAGGAATAGATCGAGATTCAGAATTAGTAGCTAACGTAGGAAACGAACTTAACGATGCGGTTAAATCTTTAATTTCTCAAGTTATCAAAAAGTGCAAAGAGAAAGGAAAATCTTCGGGAATTTGTGGCCAAGCTCCTTCAGATTATCCTGAGTTTGCAGAGTTTTTGGTTAAAGAAGGGATAGATTCTATGAGTTTAAATCCTGATGTGGTAATTAAAACTATAGAGTTAGTAGCTAAAGTAGAAAATAAATTAAAAAATGAAGATTAAAGAAATAAAAGTAAGGCAGATCTTAGATTCTAGGGGTGAGGAGACTTTGGAGGTAGAATTAGAAACTCAAAAGGGAGTTAAAGCTTTAGCTCAAGTTCCTCAAGGCAAATCTAAATCTTCAAAAGAGGTCGTTTATTTACCATTTGAGAAGGTAAAAGAGAATCTTAAACTTTTAGAAGAACTGTACAAAAGAAGCATAGATAGTATTCAAGAATTAGATAGTATTTTGATAGAAAAAGATTCAACTTCTAACAAATCTAATTTAGGAGGAAACTTAACTTTAGGGATTTCTATAGCGGGCGCTAAAGCTTTAGCTAAAGAAAGAGAAATTGAGCTTTGGGAGCTTTTAAAGGCAGAATTTTTCTCTGGAGAAGAAGGAAGTCGTGAGATTTTAATTTTTGCTAATTTAATTAACGGAGGTAAACACGCTCAAAATAACCTTTCTTTTCAAGAATATATGGTTGTAGCTAAAGTGGATTTTGAGAACTCCACTGAAGGAGCTGTGTTTGGTTTGAGAGACTTTTACTTTGCACTTAGAGAGGAACTTTTGAAGAAATTTCAAGTTAAAAATCTTTATATTGGAGATGAAGGAGGTTTTTCTTTAGATTTTCCTCGAAACCTTGATCCTCTTGAAGTCTTGAGTGAATTGATAGCTAAAAGGAGAGAAAGTTTCAATCTTGCTTTAGATATAGCTGCAAACAGTTTTTATCAAAATGGATACTATCTAATTGATAACCAAGCTTTTTCTCAAGATGAGCTTTTAGATTATTATCTTGAAATGATTTCTAATTTCTCCCTTTTGATCTCTATAGAAGATCCTTTTGCGGAAAACCAACTTGAAGCTTTTAAGATGCTAAAAGCAAGACTCAAAGATAAAGTTTTGATCATAGGAGATGATCTTACTTCTACTAATCCTAAGATTATAGATGCTTTGGGTAAAGAAAAATCTATAGATGGAGTAGTCATAAAGGCCAACCAAATTGGAACTTTGACTGAATCTTGTTTGGCAATTAAAGAAGCTCAAACCCACAGTTTAAAATATATAATTTCTCATCGTTCTGGAGAAACTGAGGATAATTTTTTGATTCACTTAGCTAAAGCTTCTTCAGCGTTTGGAGTTAAAATAGGAGCTCCCGTTCGTGAGAGAGCTTTAAAATACAATGAACTTTTGAGATTAAGTCATAACTAACTACAGGGTGGTTTTTACCAGTTTCTACAGCATTCGAGTAATGATTTGAATGCTGCTTGTAACCATCTTTTTCTTAAGGAGTATATTAAAATAAAAATAAGCCATACTATAAGAAGAATAAATATTTCCGGTTTTTCTATTTTTCCTCCCAGGATTAAAAAGCCGAGAGAAAGCATACTTAAATATAGTGGAAATAGAAATATTTTTAAATGATGATTCTCTAGTTTAGACTCTAAAAAGTAATAGATTCCTACAATACTTCCTCCAATCATTAGAGCGAGTATTTCTCTGGAGTTAAATAGGTTATTATAATAAAGAATCAACCCTCCAATCCAGGTGATAAAAACGCTTTGACAGAGTATACATAAATTTAGTTTAGATATTCTTTTAACTATAATTCCAACTAAGAATAGGATTAATATTGAACTTAAAACTTTAGCTAGTTCGCTCATGCTCTCAGTTGGAAAATTATAGCAACAATTATTAAAATACTCAGAGTAATTATTATACCTTGATAAGGGAACCTTTTTCCTGTGAG
>WFWQ01000013.1 GCA_015491015.1 Patescibacteria group bacterium
CTCGTAAACAACTTTACTTCTATCCTTTTTTCTTGTTTGGAAACTTCTACTTTAGGAGTAGCTTTGACATTTGTTTCTAAATCAAAAACTACTCTTACAAAGTTAGGGTGTTCTCCTATTCTAATATTTTTTACTCTAACTTTATCTAACTCTTGATTTTTAGATTGATTTTCTCCTTCAGATTCTAAGGCTTCGGTAGGAATCTCTATCCCTAATTCTTTTAAATCAATCCCTCTTTCTTGGAGAGCGCTTTGCAAAGAAGCTACAGTTTCTCTTAGTATTTTTACTTTGTTTTGGAGATCTTGAATTGTAGTTAAAGAAGAGTAGTAATAATATCCAATTCCTAAGATTACTAAAGTTACCCCAATAGCTCTATAATTTATCTTTCTATTAGAAGTTTGAGGATTCTTAGAGACTACAGGCGGTAAATTTTTTTGGCTTTCTTGATTTTGCATAATTACAAAGCTTTAATTTTAAAAGCTTTCCAAAAAAGCAGGTTTGTCCCATTTAGAGTCTTCTTCTAAAATTTTCTTTACCTGAAGCTCTTTTTCTTTTTGGAGCTCTAAAGAGGTTTTTCTTTTCATTTTGGTGACCTTTCTAAGCTTTTTTTCTTTTTGATACTTTGTTTTAGAATTTTTGTCAAGAAGCACTTCTGCTTTCCCTATAGCCAGGATTAAAATTCTTAATTTTCCTTGAAGAGATTTGATTTGATTCAAGCCTATTATTATTCTCCCTGAAGGATTTTTTACATAAACTTTTTCTGCAATTTTTTCAAAGAGATAAAGTTCTAAGTCTGGTCCTCCTTCAAGGCTTAAAAGGATCTTTTTAGGAGTATCTAACTTTATCTCTAAAAAAGGATTTTGGAAGAGCCTTTTTTCTATTTCCTCTAATTTAGTCTCTTTTGAGATTGAGATAGAATTAAGGTAGATCAAGTTTCCTTTGCTCTTTTTAAATAACTCTCTTAAATCTGCAAAATCGATATTGATTAGTTGTGGTGCTCTTAAAACTTCTATTAAATTCTCCAAAGAGATAGCTAAAGTTTTGTTTATCTCCTGCAAAGCTAAATTAAAGGTTAGACTTTTAGCTACACTTTCAAACACCTTTTGGTTGCTTAATACCATAACTCCTTCTAACTTGGTTAAGACTTTCTTTAAGGTGTCTCTAGCTTCTAAACTCTTTTTTTCTCCTTCAAAGGCAAAAGGAAAGATAAAGATTCCTAAATTTATCTTAGCTTTCTTTTCTAGGATTTCTAAAATTAAAGCCAGATATCTTTTGGTAGTTTCTCCTCCAAGACAAGCTACTACTAAAGATAAATCTACAGGCTTTAAGTATTTTTCCAACAGCTTTTTATCTTTGTGTTCCTCTTTGGTTAAAAGTATTTTCTTAAGCTTTCCTTTTTTGAAACTCTTTAAAAGCTTAAAGTCTTTGTCAATTAAAGTTGTTTTTAAGTTTTTAATTTCTGAAGCTAAAAAATAAGCAATTTTACACCCCCCTCCTCCTATTCCAATAACCTCAATCTTGACTTTAGGAACTTTAAAGCTTGAGTCCTTTTCGTTGGATTTCTTCAACATTATAGTTTTTCTGACTCTACCATAATTTAGAGTTTAAGGCAAATTACTTATATCTTAAAGCTTCCAAAGGATCCATTTTAGCTGCTTTTCGAGCTGGGAAGATGCCTCCGATTAAACCTACTAATACAGAAAGGAAAAAAGTAAAAGCTATAAACCATTTAGGATAAAAAAAGAGCCTTAAAGGTTCTCCTCCAAACCTTAAAGCTAAAAGGTTGATGCCATAATTTACTATCTCAGCTGAAACTATTCCTAAAAGAATTCCTACTGCACCTCCCCATAAAGCAATAGATAAAGACTCAAATAAAAATAGCAAAAGCACATCTAACTTTGAAGCTCCTATTGCTCTTAAAATTCCAATTTCATTGGTTCTTTGCAACAAAGAGATTGTCATAGTGTTGACTAATCCTATTCCGGCTACAATTAAAGCTATCGTTCCAAATATTCCTAATACGATTTGCACTCCTTTAAAGAATTTATTGGCTTGCTCTACAATGTCAGAAAGAGCTGAAACTTGAAAACCTAAGGAAATTATTTGATTTCTAACTTTTTCTAAGTCTTTGGTAGATTTAACTTTTACCTTTAAAAAGTGATAAGTTGAAGGTTGGAGATCTTTTTCTAGCTCTTTCAGGTTGATAAAGATATTAGGTTGAGCTTCTCCTCCCTCTATTACTCCTGCAATTTGATAAGTTAGCTCTTTTTCTAAAACTTGCATTCCATATTCATCGAATAGGAGTAAAGAGATCTTTTTCTCTAAGCTTTCTTCTGTTTTTAAATTAAATAAACTTAAAAAAGTAGTATTAACTATAGCTTTTCCAGGTAAAACTATGTTTTCTCCTATCTTAGCTTCTGAAGCTGAAAGCTGAAGATAGTTAGGATCTACTAAGTTAGCAATAGCTTGAGAATAAAGATCTCCAATCCTTACATAAGCAGAAAAAAGCAAATGTCTGCTTATCTCCTCTACTTGAGAAAAGCTTTTTATCTCGTTTAAAGTTTCATTAGTAATCCTTAAAGTGGTAGGATCTGGAGAGGTTACATCTAAAGTTAGGAGAGCTTCTTGAGTAGTAATTCTTTCTAAGACCATTCTTTGTAGACCGTAACCTAAAGAAACTAAAAAAAGCACAGTTCCAATTCCCACTGCAATTCCTAAGATAGTAAAAATTATCCTACTTATTCGAGCTTTAAGATTTTGAAACACTAAAGAGAGGAGATCTAAGATTTTCATATAAAAATTACTCAAAGAGAGAAATCAAAGCTTCAATTCTTCTACTTGCTCTTTCTGCACTCCTTTTGTTTAGCCCAACTCCCCCTTCTTCAAATGAAAGGTCTAACTTTTCTTTAAATTCTCTTGAGGTTATTTTACCATACAGCCTCTCTAATAAAAAGTTAGAAAATCTTTCTTCCTGTTGAGGGTGAAGCCTCTTTTTAGATATTTTTCCTAGAGCAAACTCTTCTATTTTAGTTAAAATTTCAGGAGTGAGCTTTTCTCTTTTAGTTCTTAAGTTTTCTAAAAAGTGCATAATTTTGTTAATCTCCAATATCTTTAAAGTAATCTGTCTTGCGGTTTGAGAATACAGATTTAGCCCTCCTTTCTCTTTAGGTTTATCTAAAAATTCTAAAATCTCTTTTGAAGGAAGATATCCTTTTAGATACTTTTCTAACTTTTCTTCAAACCTTAAGCTTTCTTCTAGCGAAAAAGGAGAAGATAAAAGATTCAATATTAGCTTAGCTTTCAATCTGTAAATAGAAAGATGAGGGAAGTTTTGGGCAAGTCTTTCCAAAATAGAGGGCTTTGCTTCCTTTAGTTTCTCTGGATTCTTTACTACTCTAATTAGCTTCCCATCTTTTAAATAAAACACCCGGTGAGCTAACTTTAAATGTTGGGGATTGTGAGTTACGTGAATTACTGTTTTTCCTAATTCAGTATTTAATTTTTCTAATAAAGAAAGAACTATTTCTGCATTTTTGGAATCTAAGTTTCCTACAGGTTCATCAGCTAAAATTATTTTAGGATTATTAACTAAAGCTCTAGCTATAGCGGTTCTTTGTTGTTGTCCTCCAGAAAGTTGGGAGGGGTATTTTTTAGCTAAATCTTTGATTTCGAATCTTTCCATTAATTCTAAGACTCTTTTTCTTCTTTTTGATTTTGGCGTCTTAGATAAAATTGCAGGTAATTCTATGTTTGTTTCCACAGTTAAGTTTGGAATTAAGTAAAAAGCTTGAAATACCATTCCTATAGTAGTTTGATGGAAGTTTACTAATTCTTTCTCTCTTAAATTGTCCAAATATTCATTAGCTACCCAAACTTTTCCATAAGTGGGTTTTTGAAGACCTGCAATAGTATAAAGCAGAGTAGATTTTCCACATCCCGAGGGTCCAAAAAAGATGATATACTCTTTTTCAAATATCTCTAAAGAGATTCTATCTAAGGCTTTAACTTCGTTAGGTTTGCCTAAGTTATAAATTACAGAAACATTCTCTAATTTTATGATCACTTTATTATTC
>WFWQ01000014.1 GCA_015491015.1 Patescibacteria group bacterium
AAATTTTTATAAAATCTTCCAAACTAAAGTTTAAGATATCTTTAACTACAACAATCTCTTCCTCAAAAAGCTTTAAAGCTAAACCACGAGAAACAGAAGGAAGAATGTTCACTGGATATAAAGCTTTCTTTTCAATCAAATTTTCTAAACTTCTACCTGGAGGATATCTCCAAGCTAAAACTTTAAGGTTCACACAGTGTGCATATTTTATAGCTTCAAAAGTTAACTTAGTGTTGGTAATTAGGAAAGCTTGATGGAAAATATTTGCTTTCTCTTTTTCTTTCTGAGCTTCCAAGATATCTAAAAATCTCGCTCTAACATACAAAGCTGTTTTTAAACCTGATTTAGTTCCTGGAGATTGGTGAAACTTGCATTCTATTAAATAATGTCTACTTTCTTTTTGGGCAACTACATCTACTTCGTGGATTACACACTTTCCCTGAATAAGCTGATTAACCTTGGTAGAATATCCATACTCTTTAAATATCCTGGATACAAACTTTTCAAAAGGGAAGCCCGTAGGCCCTAAATTCATTATAGCTGTTTTAAGATTATACTTTGAAGCTAAAATCTTATTAAACTTTTTTAACTCTTCTAAAACCAAAGTTAAAACTTCTTGAGAGCTAACTTTTCTTTTGATCTTTTTAGCTACCTTTAAAACTATCTTTTGAGCAGTGTCAAAATCTACTCCAGAGCGAATTAAAGAAGATAAAATCTTATCTGGTTCAAATCTCTCTTCTTCTAAAGAGGCTTTGACAATTTTAGCTTTCATTTAAGTTCAAATTTTGAAAACTTAAAATTATCCCTTGCTTTCTTTCTCAAACCTTTCCCAGGCTGAGACTAAAGCTGAAGCTAAAGGTTTTAAAGAAGACAAAATTTTATCTCTAATTTCTTTAGCAGAGATTTGCTCTTTTTCTTGAAAGCTTTTAATTAAACCTTCAATTGGATCTTTTAAAAGCTGAGAGATGGTAGCTTGATCTAAACCTGCATCTTGGCCGGCAGAGATAACTGATCTTTTAATCTTTTCAGGATCGAAATCTTCAATAGAACCATCCTTTTTTAAAACTTGAGTCATTTTAAAATTTAATTTTAAGTTTTAAGACCTTTTAAATTTCTTGAGGAATTAAATCTTTGTAAATCTTAATTCTTTCCAAAAGGGCAGATTTAGTTAAAGTCCCAGAATGAGAACCAACTCGAGAAATCACAGATCCAGCTTCAACAGTTCCCCAAACTAAAGCTTCCTTTAAATCTAAGCCATAAACTAAAGCTGAAACCAAACCTGCAGAAAAAGCGTCTCCTGCTCCAGTAGTATCTGAAGGCTTTAAATTCAAAGCTTTCAAGTAATAATATTTAAAACCGTCGGTAGCAAAAGAACCATTTTTTCCATCAGTAATGACTACCATTTTAGGGCCTATTTGCTTTAACTCAAATAAAAGATCTTTTATTGCTTTTTCTCCAACTAAAGTTTGAGCTTCCTCTTTGTTTAAAATTAAAAGTTCGCAAACTTCTAAAATTGGTTTTAAAGCTGTTAAGCCTTCTCTAATTTGATAGCTCCCAGGGTTGAAAACTAACTTTACTTGAGAGATAGAAACAGCTTTAGGAAGCTCTTGATGGAAAAATTCGTGCTCTTTTCCTAAGCTAGTGTAATAAACCCAATTAGCCAAAGATAAATCTGGAAGGCTATATTTGAAAGTTGGATGGTAAGTTAGAATTGTCCTTTCTCCTTTAAAAGAGAGGACTACATTAATTCCTTGCTCTTCTTGAAAAACCACTAAATCCGTATTAACTCCGTAACTCTTTAAAACTTTTTCCATCTCCTTTCCAAAGATATCTTTCCCTAAAGTAGTATAAATTGCACACTTTAAACCTAACTTTGAAACCGCTATTGCAAAGTTGGAAGCGTTACCTGCAGCAAAAATCTTTCTCTCAAAATCTAAAGGAATTTTTTTACCTAACGGAATCAAAAGATACTCTTTTTTTCCTTTCTTTAAAGTTAAAGTTCTCTCTGGCAATTGAGCAAAAAGATCAATTGTAGAATCTCCAATAGCTAAAATATCAAACTTATTTTTAACCTTCATCTTTTAACCAACTTTTAATTTTTTGATAAATACCTTTAAAGTCTAAACCATATTTAGAATAAAGCTCCTGAGGATTACCAGATTCTCCAAAAGTATCTCTCAATCCAATTCTTAAAATTTTTATAGGATAAACTTCGCTTAAAGCCTCAGCTACAGCTGAGCCTAATCCCCCAGCAATTTGGTGATCTTCAACAGTAACTAATCTTTGAGTTCTTTTCCCAAAATCTAAAATTGTTTCTAAATCTAAAGGTTTAATGCTATGGCAGTTTAAAACTGCACTAGATATGCCTTCTCTTTCTAACTCTAAAGAAGCTTTTAAAGCTTCCAAAACCACAGGCCCTGTAGCTAACAAGGTTAAATCCTTTCCCTCTTTTAAAACCGAAACTTTTCCTAACTTAAACTCTAAATCTTTTGTAAAAACTGGAAACTTTGCTCTGGGAACTCTAATGTAAACTGGACCTTCCAAATCCACAACTTCTTTTACTATCCTTTCTGCTTCAATAGCATCTGCAGGGGAGAAAACCTTTATGTGAGGCAAAACTCTCATTATCGCTATATCCTCTGTCATCTGATGGGTAGCTCCATCTGGACCTGTAGCTATGCCAGCGTGAGTAGCTACTATTCTAACTTTTAAATTTTGATAGCAAAGTAAGGTTCTTATCTGTTCCCAAGTTCTACCTGAATTAAAAACTGAATAACCAAAATAAAAAGGAATAAAACCTTGCAAAGCTAAACCTGCAGAAACTCCGATTGCATTTTGTTCAGCTACTCCTAACTGAATAAATCTTTGAGGAAACTCTTTGGCAAAATAGATAGCTCGAGTCGAGCCTCCAACATCGGTAGTGATAACCACTACCTCTTTTCTTTCTTTACCTAAATCTAAAACCGCTTTACCC
>WFWQ01000015.1 GCA_015491015.1 Patescibacteria group bacterium
CAGTATGATAAAAGCTATTAACAATACTAGAAAGATTAAACTCAAAATTGCAATTCTAAATTTTTCTGACATGAAACTTTAAATTTAAATTTAATAAGTTGGCACTTTAAGCCTTAAAGAAAGATTTAAAGCTGGAGAAACCTCAAATCCAAACTTAGCTTGAGCTCTAACTAAAGAAAAACTTTCTATCTCAAATAATCTAATTGAATTTTGAAGTTTTTCCAAAAAGCTTCTCAATCCTCGATAACTCCCCTTTAGCTCCAAACTCATAGTAATCATTTTTAAGTTTTTGCTAAAACTCCCTTGTTGGTCAGCACCTACAACTTTAGGAGATACCTGGGAAATAGTAATTTGGCTAAGATTCAAAAGCTCAACCCCGCTTTGAACTGAGAAAAGATGCAGTGCGTAAATTATCTTAGAAATATCTGGAGAGTTAGGCAAAGCGGTGTCTAACCTAGCCACGTAAGAGGGATCTTGGGCTAAAGATGATAAAACTCTCTTTAGCTCGTTAATATATTCTTCCTTAGTTGCAAGTTGAACTTGAAGATTTTCCTTCTGATCTTTTAAACTCAAAAACTCCTCATAAGCTGGTTTAAGCAAACCTAAAGCCAAAGCTAAACTTCCTAAAAACAAGATTATTCCCACAAATCCTTTGTCCATTATATTTAAATATTATTTTCAAAAATTGATTCTTTGAATCTAATTAACATTGAAAAACGAACTTTTCCTCCTTTAGTCAAAGAAGCCTTAGTGGTTAAGACTTCCTTTACCTGACCTATCTCTTCAAATGCTTTCTGCTGATAAGCTAAAACCTCTAAACTTTCGGTGATACCTTCCACATTTAAAGCTAGCTCTCTTTTAGAATAAGAGATCCTCAAAATTTGCACTGGAGGATAAAGAGAAGCCTCTAATATGTCTAATATTTTAAGAGGGAAACTGTGTTGATTTAGTAATTGCTTTAGATCTTTGATCTTGTTTTTGTAAATAAATACTTTATTTTCAGCTTCAGCATCGGCTGGAGTAATAGCTAAGGAAAGCTGGCTTTGTAAGGACTTAATTTCTTGCTCTAAATTTAGAGTTAAGAAAAAGAAAAAACCATAAAGACCTAAAGCCAATAAAAAAATTAAAGAACCAAAGATTAAAAGAAAATCTCCAGCATCAGATTCTCGATATCTTTGATAAGTTCTTTCTATCGAAATTGCCATAAAAATGTTTTAATTTTGAAGCTGACCCAAAGCAGTACCTATAGCTGGAGCAAAAATAATACTTAAATCTCTTAAAACTCCTTCTAACTTAGAAGGCACTTTAACCTTTCTAAAACTATCTCCAACCTCAACTACTTTAGATAGTTTAGAAGCAAGATACTCTCTTAAACCCGGCAAATTAGCTCCTCCTCCTATAAGGATAACTTTATCTACACTTTTTTGTTCTAACTGATAAAGATGCTGTAAGGTCTTTTCAATTTCAATTATAATTGAATCTACAACTTGAAGCAAAACTTCTCTAATCACCTCCCCTTTTTCTAAGATTCCATATTTTGATTTTAATCTTTCTGCGGTCTCTACATCTAATCCTAAGTTAGTCTTTAAAGCCTTAGTCAGCTCTTCTCCTCCTATTGAAAAGCTATGACTTATCTTAGGAACTCCTAAGTCTACTATGGTACAAGTGGTAGTCTTGTAGCCTAAATCTATAATCGCCAAAGTCTGACTACTTTCTCTATCAACCAAAGCTCTTACTATTGAAAATACTTCCACTTCCACACTCTTTAAGTCTAAACCTGCTAAATAAGCCATTTCCTGATACTGCTCTACAATCCTCTTTGGAACCGCCGAAAGCAAAATCCTAACTTGCTCGTGTCCTCCTTCTTTCAATCCTCCCACTGGAAGCCAATCTAAAGCCATTTCTCTAATTGGTAAGGGAATATACTTCCTAGCTTCAAACTTCACCGCAGAATGCAGTTCCTCTCTACTCATTGGAGGTAAAGTAAAAGTAGTAAAAAAACTTGTAAAGTCTGGAATGGCAAAAGATGCCACTTTGCTTTTAAACTTAGCTTCCGCTATCATCTCTTTAAGAGCCTGAGCTGTATCTTTGGTTGATAAAGAAAAGCTTCGTTCTTTCAAGCTTCTAAAAGGATTATAATACAAAAAGCTACTTTCTAAGAAAGCATAATTTTCCAAATAAAAACTTTCTCCTTTAGATGAAATCTCTGCAATTTTAATACTAAAACTGCCTACATCTATACCCAAAACTCTTTTTGAACTAAAAAAAGGCATAAACTTCTATAAAATATTTTATGTCATTTGAGAAAATTAAAAAAGAGCTTCTTAATCTTCTTTATCCCAAATGCCCCTTCTGCTTGAGAGAAAGCTCAGAATTAGCGTGTAAAGATTGTTTAGAAACAATTCCAATTTTAGCTTCGGACTTTTGTCTCTGCTCTAAAAATCCCAAAACTTTTCTCAAGTGTAAAGACTGCAGAAATGAACCTTTAGATCAAATCATTTCTGCAGTTTCTTATCAAGACAAAAAAGTAAGTCTGCTAATTAAATTATACAAGTATCCACCTTACATTAAAAGCGCTAAAGAAAGTTTAGTTTATCTAATTTTGAAATCTTTGTTATTAAGAGAAGAAAAACTTGATCTCAAAAATGGATTATTAGTACCTGTCCCCTCCGAATATGGAAAGATCAAAGAAAGGGGGTTTGATCCAATTTTGCTTTTAACTCAAAGCTTAAGCTTAAAACTCAATATGGAGGCTAAACTCAATATTTTAAAGAAAATAAAGAGAACTCCTTCTCAAGCTCTCTTAACTTTAGAAGAAAGACGCTTAAACTTAAAAGATGCTTTTACAGTAGAAAATATTGAATTAGTTAAAGGAAAAACTATTTACTTAATAGACGACGTGTATAC
>WFWQ01000016.1 GCA_015491015.1 Patescibacteria group bacterium
ATCTTAACTGAAACCTTAATTAAAAAAGCTTATAGTTTTAGCTTTGGAAGGATTTTACTTTTAACTTTGCAAAACTTGGGAATTTTATCTAAAGCTTTGAGCAAGAAAGAAAAAGAAACTTTTAAAAAGCCTAAAAACTTCCCTCAAAAGATGCCGTTGGAATTAATAGAATTAGCTTTAAACCAAATCCAAAAGTTAGATAAGTTTCAAAAAAAGAGAAAAGAACTCGCAAACTTTTATATTGAAAGCCTGGAAGATCTCAAAAACTTTAAGATCTTGTTCTCAAAACCTGAAGCTTATTTAAAGTTTCCTTTATTAGCTAAGAAAGATTTAAATTATCCAAAAATATTCAAATTTTTAGCTAAAGAAAAGATATTTTTACAAGATGGATGGACTCAAAGCATAATCTTACCTCCAGATTCAAAATTTAACTCCATCTACAAAAAAGATTGTCCTCAAGCAGAATCTGTTTCCAAAAGAATACTTAACCTTCCTTTAAATCCAAATTTAGAAAAAGAAGACTTAGAAAGAATAATAAAGGCTATATTGGAATTAGATAAAGTTATAAGTTAGAAAAAGGGGCTAGCCCTGAGAAGAGCTAGCCCTTACCAAAAGCTTAAAAAGTTAGATCCTCGGGATTATAGGCAAATCTTATTACTTTACCACCCCCTATGTTATGGAATATTATTTTAACATTAGGCGGTATTCTTCCATTTATTTTTATAACTTCTCCATTATTGGTTATACCCACCGTTCTGCCGAATAATCTCCCTCCTTGCAAAGGAGCAGGGGATTCTCGAATTAAAATATCTTTAAGCTGACTTTTACCAAAACCTAAAATTTCAAGCACTTTTTCATATGTCCTTTCTCCGCCAAAAAATTTAATTTTGGCCTCTCTGGAAGCTTGAGAAAACCCTCCTTTCTTATAAGGAGAAAAAGGATTTCCCCGATTGTACTTCTTCATCTGATAAGGTAAAGCCTTATTTCTTCCTCCCATCCTTTATGCCTCCTTTCTTAGGATTGAGGAGCAGGTTTTTTATTTAATTTCATCACCTCCTTTTCCTGCTCCTTTTTAAGGTGCTTTCAATAGTATATAATTTAAAAGTTGAAGAAGTCAAACTTGATGGAAATTAAAGAAATAAATTCTAAAGAAGCTTGGGAAAAGTTAGCTGAAGAGTTTGAAGAAAAAACTTTTTTGCAATCTTTTAATTGGGGGGAGTTTCAAAAATCTTTAGGATTTAAAGTTTGGAGGTTTGAGATTCAAGAAAATTCTCAAACTTTAGCTTTAGCTCAGGTAATAAAGATAGCTTCTAAAAAGGGAAACTTTTTGTTTATTCCTCACGGCCCTATGTTCCTTGCGCCAAATTTTCACGATCGTGAAAATTTGGTTCAGGTTTTATTGAGAAAGCTTCAAGAGCTCAGCAAAAAAGAAAATATAGATTTTATTAGAATAGCACCTATATTAAAAAGAAATCCGGAAAATGAAGAGATTTTTAAAAATTTAGGATTTATTCAAGCTCCGACTTATATTCATCCTGAAGTGACCGTAGAGTTAGACTTAACTTTGCCAGAAGAGCAACTTTTCAAAAATTTAAGAAAAACCCACCGAAACCTCATTAGAAGAGGATTAAAGGAAAAAGAATTAAAAATTTACAAAACAACAGATAAAGAAGGTTTGGCAAAGTTTATAGAACTTTATCACGAAACAGCTAAAAGGCATAAATTCGTTCCTTTTTCTGAAACTTACCTTAAAAACGAATTTGAAATTTTTGCCAAAGATAACCAAATTGAAATTTACTTTGCTAAGTATAAAGAAGAAATAATCTCTTCTGCTATGATTGTCTTTTGGCAAAACAAAGCTTTTTACCATCACGGAGCATCGGTGCATAAATTTCCAAAAATTCCTACTTCCTATCTTTTGCAATGGGAAATAATTTTGGAAGCTAAAAAGAGAGGATGTAAAAGTTACAACTTTTGGGGAATTGCAGAAAAAGATTCAAAACTTAAAAAACATCATCGCTTTTATGGAATTACTTTATTTAAAACTGGCTTTGGAGGAGAAATCAAAGAATATGTTAAAACCCAAGATTTTCCTTTAAACAAAATTAAATATTATCTTTTGGTAAAGCCAATTGAAACTCTAAGAAAAATCAAAAGAAGAACTTTTTAAATAAAATGACTCCAAGAAGTATCTCTAAGAGAGGAAAACCAAACATTAAAAAGAGAAGAAAAAGAAGAAAGATTTTGTTTAAAAGCTTAAAAATAATTTTCCTTTTCTTTATTTTTAGCTTAGTAATTTATAGCTTTGCCAAAGCTAGCCTTTTCCAACTTAATCACTGTCTCTTATACACATCTCCGAGCCC
>WFWQ01000017.1 GCA_015491015.1 Patescibacteria group bacterium
AGTTTTTACCTTTGGGGCTTAGAGTGTTAAATAAGATTGCTAATATAGTTAGAGAGGAAATTGAGAAGATAGGAGGGGTTGAAATTTTAATGCCAGCTTTGCATCCTAAGGAAAACTGGGAAAAGACAGGGAGGTGGGAAAGTATGGATTCTTTGTTTAAGTTAAAGAGTCAATTGGGTAAAGAGTTGGCTTTAGGTCCTACTCATGAAGAAGTTATAGTTCCTTTAGTTAAAAAGAAAATTTCTTCTTTTAGAGCTTTGCCTTTATATCTTTACCAAATTCAAATTAAATTTCGAGATGAGAAAAGAGCAAAGTCAGGCCTATTGCGAGGGAGGGAATTTTTAATGAAAGATCTTTATTCTTTTCATAGAGATGAGCAAGATTTAGATAGGTATTATTTAAAAGTTCAGAAAGCTTACTTTAGGATATTTAAAAGATGTGGAATTGGTAAAAAAACCTTTTTAGTCTTAGCTTCAGGAGGGACTTTTTCGGAATACTCTCACGAGTTTCAAACTGAAACTCCAGCTGGAGAGGATATATTTTATTTGTGCTCAAATTGTAAAGTAGGGGTTAACAAAGAGATCGTTGAGAAAGTAGATTTTAAATGTCCTCAATGCTCAGGTTCAAAGTTAGAAGAAAAGAAGGGAATAGAAGTAGGGAATATATTTAAGCTTTATACTAAGTTTGCCAAACCTTTTGATTTAAAGTTTTTAGATAGAGATAACCAATTTAAATTTGTATTAATGGGTTGTTATGGCATTGGGATAACTAGATTGATGGGGGCTATAGTGGAGATTAACAACGATCAACAAGGGATAATTTGGCCCAAAGAAGTAGCTCCCTTCAAAGTTCACCTTGTAGCATTAGGAAAAGAAAAGAAGATTTTTGGTTTTGCTCAAAAAGTTTACCATAGTTTACTTCAAGAAAAAGTAGAAGTGCTTTTTGACGATAGAGAAAAAGCTTCCCCAGGAGAAAAGCTTAAAGATGCGGATTTGATAGGTTGCCCTTTAAGGATAGTAGTTAGCGCTAAAACGATGAGAGAAAATAAGGTAGAGGTTAAGTTTAGAGAGAAAAAAAGAACCCAACTTTTAAAAGTTCACTCCGCAATAAAAATGGCTAAGGATTTATGAACTTCTTGAGAAAGTTAGTTTATAGAGCTTTTTATTCTTTGGTGAGAAAGTTGTTTGAATTTTTTTATCATTTCGAAGTTTCAGCCAAAGTAGATCTTAAAAGCTTATCTCCACCTATGATTTTAGCTTCAAACCATGGAGCTTGGTTTGACCCTTTTTTAATTGTAGTTTCTTTGCCCAAAGATTCTAAACTTTTCCCAATTAGTTTTGCAGCTTGGTACAAATACTATTACCTTTTTTGGCCTTTAATGAAGATTTTAGGGGCTTTTCCAGTAAAAAAGAAAATAGGATTAGAAAAAACTTTAGCTCCAGGGCTTAGAGTGTTAGAAAAGGGAGGTTGTGTAGGTATTTTCCCTGAGGGTAGACGCCATAGAAGAGGAAGGGTTAAGAAACCAAGAAGGGGAGTAGGTTTTTTAGCCATAAAAAGCAAAGCTAAGGTATTACCAATAAAGATTGAAGGTAATAAGAACTTGAAGTTCTTGGAGTCAATTTTGAGAAAGAGGAAAATTAAGATAAAAATTGGTCCACCTTTAACGCTTACTGATTTTCCTGATAATATGGAAGGCTATCAAAGAGCTGCTGAAGAAGTTTATAAAGTGATTAAGGCTTTATGAACAAAGATTTAAAACTTGAAAACTTTTACTCTTTAGATTTTCTTCAAATGGCTAAAACCGCTTTAGCTAAAGCTAACCAGAGGTTAAATATTAGTCCTTTTGAGTTTGAAGACTATCCTTTAGGAATTTTCCAAGAAAAGCTGAGACAAGCTTTTAATCTTTCTCAAGAAGTTAATCTTTTTAAAGTTCCAACTAAAGAGGAAGGAGAAGTAGCTTTGAATCTTTTTGAGCTCCAAAGGTTAAAGTTAGAGGAAAAAGAAATTGCTAAAGTCCTTCAAGATCAGAATTATATAGAAAAGTTTACTTTCTCTAAGCACTTTCTCAACTTAACTTTAACCAAGAAGTTTCTATTTGAAACCTTAAACTCTATCTTAGCAAAGGATTGTGAAAGCTTTGGTAGTTTTAATTTAGGAAGGAAAAAGTTAATCTTAGTAGAGTTCTCCTCTCCTAATATAGCTAAGCCTTTAGGAGTTTCTCATTTAAGATCTACCTTTTTAGGCAATAGCTTAGCAAATTTAGCTCAAGAGCTTTCCTTTAAGGTTTTAAGAGTTAACTTTTTAGGAGATTGGGGTTCTCAATTTAAAAAACTTTATTTAGCTTTTAAATTGTGGGGAAAAGAGTTGAACTTACCTGCTTTAAAAGATCTCTATGTTAGGTTCCATCTGGAGGAAGAGAAAGACCCTTCTTTAAAAGAAAAGCTAAATTCTATTTCCGAAAAAGAGTTTTTGGGATTTTGGCAGAAAGTTAAGGAGCTCTCTTTGAGAGAATTTATGAATTTTTACCAACTTTTTTCTATAAGTTTTGATTTGTTTGACGGAGAAAGTTATCACCAAAATTTAGCTCAAGCTCTTGTGGATTTGGCTTTAAAGCTTAAGATAGTTGAAGAAAAAGAAGGAGCGGTTTTAGTTAAAAAATTGAACTCTTTACCCTCTTTTTTGTTAGCTAAAAAAGGAAAAGAAACTTTATACTTAACCCGCGACTTAGCAAGTTTAGCTTTTAGAGTAAACTTTTTTAAACCTGATTTTATTTTTTATGTAGTAGGCAAAGAACAAGAGCTTCATTTTAAACAGCTCTTTAGCTTAGCTGATAGGTTAGATTTGTCAAAAAATGTTTCCTTAGAGCATGTAGCTTTTGGCTTATTTTTAACTAAAGAAGGAAAGAAAATGTCTACTAGAAAAGGGACTTTAGTTTTAGCTCAGGATCTAATGGAAAAAGTTTTGCAAGCTACCCAGACTACTTTTTATCCTCACCTTGATGTGAAAACTGAGGAAGTTTTAAGCTTAGCTAAAGGTATAATCGTGCATACTTTTTTGAGATATTCCAGAGAAAAACCTGTAGTTTTTGATCTTAGTAAAGCTTTAAGCTTAAAAGGCAACTCTGCTCCTTACTTGCAATATACCTTAGCTAGGATGAATTCTATTTTAAATAAGGAAGAACCTTACCAGCTCACTTTTGAATTTAAAGAGATTAAAAAGGTAAGTTCTTTAGAAAAAGAATTAGCTTCTATTATTTCCTGGTATCCTTTAGCTTTAAAGTTAAGCTTGGAAAAAAGAGATACCTTTTATTTAGTAGATTACCTCCAGGAGTTAGCTCAAAGATTTAATTCTTTCTACGAAAAAGTCCCAATTTTGAAAGAAGAGGATAAAGAGTTAAAATCAGTAAGACTAAAGCTTACCGCAATATTGAGTAAGATAATGGTTAAAGGTTTAAATATTTTAGGAATACCAGTAGTAGATAAACTTTAAAAATTATGCGAACTTTAGCGATAGAAACTATCAAAAAGACTAATCAAAAGGTGATTTTAAAAGGATGGGTTAATTCTATAAGAGAGCACGGGAAAATAGTCTTTGTGGATCTTAGAGATATTTCTGGTATCGTGCAAGTGGTTTTTAGCAAAGATCTAGCCGATGAAGCTAAAAAGCTTTCTAAAGAAAGTGTTATTGAAGTGAAAGGAGAAGTTAAGTTAAGACCTTCAGGGATGGTAAATCCTGACTTGCCTACTGGAGAAGTAGAGGTTAAGGCTGAAGAATTAAAAGTTTTAGCTAAAGCTTTACCTTTGCCTATTCCTATTGACACTCAAGGTTATGAGATAGATGAAGAAAAAAGGTTAAGATATAGATATTTAGAT
>WFWQ01000018.1 GCA_015491015.1 Patescibacteria group bacterium
AAATCAAATTTTCAACTAACATAAATAGAAAAGATTAAAAAGCTAAAAATTAAGCTCAAAAATAAAACTATTAAAAAATATATCATAAAGTTGGGCAAGGCTAAAACCAAGTTATTAGGATCGAGCTTGGATTTAACTTTAAGATAAAGCAGTAAAGCAACAAAGCCTTCTATAGTTAAGAAAAATCCTCCTAAAAAGCTAAAAAGGTAAATAAAATCTCTCAAACCTAAAAGGTAAAAAGCTAACGGTAAACCTAAAGCTATCAAAAAGCTTTGGTTTGAGTTTAACTTAAGATCTAAGTTCAAAACTCTAAAAGCTGTAAATCCTATAGTTAAGAAGGAAGTGAAACAAGCAAAAAACCCAAAAAGATATAAATAGCTTAAAACCCAATCTTCAAAAAAGTATTTGAGAGAAGACAAAGCGTTTGAAATAATTAAGGGACCAGAAATTCCATAAACTAAAATAGCAAAGATAAGGTAATAAAGAAAAATGAAGCTGTAACTTATCCAAAAAATCCTTTTTACTTTTTTTGAATTTTTATCCAAAAGCTCAGTAACTTCTGGAACGATATTTAAACCCCAAAAAGAACTTAACAAGAATCCTAAAGCTAAAATCTTCCATCTTAAAGAAGGTTCAAACTCTAAGTTAAAATTAGAGATATCAAAGAAGTAAGGAAAACTCTGAGAAAAAATCAAACCTAAAGAAAATAAAAACAACAAAAACCCTAAAAGTTCAGCTTTAGAGATAGTAGAAATTTTAAAATAAATTAAAACAGCTCCTAAAGCAAAAAATAAAAGTGGACCAAGAGTGGTAAACTCTCTTTGAAACCAAAGAGTTAAAACTTCGTTTAGAAAGCTTCCTCCTAAAATGATGTAAACTAAGAGAGCCAATTCCATTCCAGTGAAGTTTTCAAATAAGACCCATTTAAAAACTTTAGGAGAAAAGTATATTTTTGCAAATCCTGGAAGACGATGCTTTTCAGCTGTAGCTATAGTAACTTGAGCTATAGCTTTGTGAATAATTAAAACTAAACCTAAAGCTATTAAAGAAAGAAAAATAAAAAGCTGTAATCCCACTTTATAAATTAAAAAAGGTAAACCAAAAACTCCAGCTCCAATTACAGTCCCCACTAAAAGTAAAAAAGCTTTAAACATTTAAGGTTTGTTTCTTTCAATAAATACTACTTTATTTTCGGTAGGATTTAAAATCTTAATTAACTCTTCAAACAAAGCTTGGGTAGCTTTTTGGTTTTCTTTCTTGTAGTTACAAGTATACAGATCTAAAGCTAAATAACCAATCTCTGGCCAACTGTGAAAAGCTAAATGAGACTCGCAAAGAGCTATTACCAAAGAATATCCCCCAGAATCAAAACTCTTTGAAACTTCGCCTACAATTTTAAAACCAAATTTATCTAATAACTTTTTCGAGATCTGTTTCACCTTTTGGACGTCCTTCAGGTAAAGATTATCTTTATCCAAAAGAAGGTCGCCCAAAATGTGAAACCCCTCCCCCATAACTTTTGATAATTTATCTACACCATAAGGTTGACCTTTAAAATTAAAGCAAGGATCTTATTTTCTCAATTAACTGGTTTTTATCTAATCCGCCAACTGAAAATAGTTCTCCTTCCACAATAATTCCTGGGGAAGACATAATTTCATACCTCTGAACCAAATTTTGCCCTTCTTTAGAAAGAATATCAACATACCTAACTTCTACTTCAGGAAATTCTTGCTTTATTTCTTCTAAAATTTCCTTAGCTTTCTCGCAGTGATGACATCCGGGAGAGGAAATCTCTATGATGGTAATTTTCTTATTCATAACTTTATAACTTTACTTTTAATTGACTCCTCTAATAAACCCTTCATTCTTCGCTGTTTAAACAACGCCCTAATAAAGTTTAGTATTTTTTAAATTATTTTACAGAATTTATGGTAAAGTAACAAAATAACTCCAGCTTACATTATCTTATAAACTATTTTTAAATTAAAGCTACCTCTATAATCTTATTGGCATTTTGAAAGTTAGAAGTTATCTTAAACATCAAAGAAGAATGGCTTGAAAATTTTATTTTTCTTCGTATTTCTTTTTAAATTTAGCCCAATACCAAACTACACTCAATAAAATCACCACAATCCAAGTTAACCAACCAATCCATATAGGACCTTTAAAAGCTCCTTTTGCTACGGGATGATCTGGAGATTCAGCTAAATAAGGAGAAAGATTAAACAGAATCTGATTCCAAACTCGGTGGAAAATAGATTCTTCCCACCAATCCATCCCCCAAAGTCCATAAGTCAAGATAAAAGCTCCCACCACCACTAATCCCCAGCCCATAATCTTATCTATCTTAGCTTTACTTGAAACGATCCACTTTGTCGCATTAAACCCAGCTAAAGCTAAAAGAGTTATAAAAAGCAAAGGAAAAGCCCTGCCAATTCCGTGCGCAAATCCAAGCCCTGCTCCAACTAAAGGAGAACCTAAAGTTGCAATATAAGTTAAGATTACATAAAAAGCAGGGTTAGGACATCCAATACCTGCATTACCCAAAAGCAAACCCATTCCTAAAGCTTTGAGATACTCGTTTTTTTCTTGCAGCCATTTAGGAAAAGAGGATTTCACTTCGGGAAGAGAAATGTTGAGAAATCTAAGTTCTGACCATCCAAATAAAATAGCCATTGTTCCAGCTAAAAGAAACATATATTGAGTAAACCTATCTAAACCTAAATATTCTCCTATTTGAGAAATTAAAGCTCCATATATAGCTAAAGTTAAAGCTATACCTAATCCAAAGAGTAAAGCCATAGCAAATCCTTTGGTAGGATTTTTGCTTAAAGCTAAAGGCAAAATTACAAAAACCAAAGGCAAGGTACAAGGCAAAAAGATCATAGAAAGGCCAGCGGCAAAAGCCAATAAAACTCCTACTCTTTGCTCTGTTGAAACTCCAAGCCACAAAAGCCCTGCAAGAGTTGCCAAAAGTAAAATGATCCCTGTGGCAGTTAAGAAAAGCTTCATGGTTTGGAATTAAGTCGTTGGGAAAGTTTGAATTTTATTAAGGGAAAAGAGTAAAATAACTAAAATATCAAAATAAGGTACTATGAAATTTTATCTTATTATTTTAGTGCTCACAAGCTTTGCAACTTTAGCTTTCCTTTCTTTAGGTTTCTTTAAAGTTATCCCGCTTCCTCTCAATGAAGTTCCAAAAGAAGATAAACTCCAAGAACCTAAAATAAAAGCTTCCAAGAAAGAATTAGTATTCGTGGAAGATGCACAAAATAACGAAGTGATTGTTCTCACCACTCAAGGAGAAATAATTAAGAGGATAAAAGTTGGCAAAGAGCCTCATGACATTGCAGTTTCCCCAAATAAAAAATGGGTAGCTACCGGGAATTTCAAAGATGGCACTGTAAGTATCATCAATACTTTTACCCTAGCTTTAGAAAGAAACCTAAAAACAGGAGAAGGAGCTCACGGAGTAGCATTTGATCTAAAAGGGAGATTTTTGTTCGTTGCTAATGCCAGAGAAGACACTCTTTCTGTAATTGATATAGAGAACTTAGAAGAAGGTCAAATTAAACAAGAAAAAATAAAAATTGGAGGATTTCCAGAATATGTTGGAGTAACTAAAGATAATTCTAAAATATTTACCACTAACCTTGCAGGTCAAGGATTTGTAACAGTTTTAGAGAATAAAGGTTTTGACTCAAAAATAATTAAAAACATAGACCTCGGCATTGATCCCCACGGATGGGCTATCTCTCCTGATGGTTCTAAGATTGTAATCACTAATATAGGAAGCAATTTTACTTATATAGTCGATTCTGATACTTTTGAGGAGATAGCACATATTGATACTGGATCTGAAACTGAGTTTGCAGCTTTTAGAAGTAAAGAAGAACTATGGGTAACTAATATCGGTTCTAATTATATAACTATCATTAATCCGGAAGAGAACAAAATCGTAAGCAAAATTGAAGTAGGCAAAACTCCGCATGGAATTTCATTCTCTGCAGATAAAAAGTTTGCATTTGTTCCTTTGTACAGACCTGGAGAGGTAGTCATCATAGACGCTCAAAAAAGAAAAGTTGCCAAAAAAGTAAAGGTAGGAGAAAAATTACACAATTTAGTAGTAATTAAACTTTCTGCCGAAACTTAGCTTTTTGTGCCCCCGGCAGGATTCGAACCTGCAACCTT
>WFWQ01000019.1 GCA_015491015.1 Patescibacteria group bacterium
GAATAGAAGAGAAATTAAAGTAGGAAAGGAAGGTGATGAGATAGGAATTTTATATGAAGGCACAGGTAATATTGAAGAAGGGGATCTTTTAATAGCTTTCAGAGAAATCCAAAAGAAACCCCAAGTTCAACTTTAATTTCCTGACTCCCTAATTACGAATTGCGAATAACGAATCACGAACTTTCGCCGGGGTGGCGGAATTGGCAGACGCTGTGGGCTTAAAACCCACTGCCCCTCTGGGGCGTGAGGGTTCGAGTCCCTCCCCCGGCACATCTTGACATCTTAAAACTTTTAAGTTAAGAGAAAATATCTCTTGAAAAGGAGGGATATTAGATGGAACTTTTAACTAAATTTCTCTCTGGAGGATTTGCATTAGTAGCTGTGGGATTTCTTTATTCTGGATCTAAAGAGATAAGAAAGATTGAAAATACTTTAAAGAAGATTAGAGAAACACCTTTAGATCCTCAACTCTTTGAAATGAAAAAAAGAGAAATCATCTTAGGCTTAAGGGAGATTGTATTTTTGTTTATTAATTTAAACAGGAAAGAGAAAATCGGAATTTTCTTCCTGGCGTTAGCCTGGATTATTGCTTTACTAACTTAAGGGAAGGAGTTCTTCCTTCCCTTGTTTTGTTTCTACCTTCGGCTCAACGATCTTGACAAAAATCAAAAAATTCTCTGAGCCAAATTTTCACGATCGTGAAAATTTGGCTCTTACTTTAAGTTTTAGTTTAAAGGTATTTTACAAGCCTGCTTTATACTCTGAATATAGAGTGTAAGTTAAAGGGTTGATTTTTGCTGGTTTTGGTGGTATAATTTGAGAGGATTTAGAAAGCAGTTAAGCTGGTGCTGTTTTTAGGTTTCCCTCCTGCCTAAAAACAGCTTAAATTAGGAGCTCAAGAGTTATCTCTTGGCTCCTAGGCCAGCTTAACTGCTTTCTGAATCTGAAGTAAAAATTTCCTCAAAGATAAAGTTTAAAACTGCTTTAAAAACTTCTTCTAACTTTGATAGCTCTTTTTTGGGAAAAGGAGTTAAAACTATTTTTTCTGCCTTTTCTTTTTCGTTAGGCAATCTTACCCCTATCTTGATTTGGCAAAACTCTTTAGTTCTTAACTCTTTGATCACAGATTCTACCCCTCTATGTCCTCCAGCTCCAGAGTTAAACTTAACTTTGAACTTTCCCAAAGTAATGTCGGTATCGTCTCTGACTAAGATTAAATCTTGGGGAGAAAGATTTTCTCTTTCTAAAGCTTCTTTGAGAGCTTTTCCGCTTTGATTCATAAAAACTAAAGGATAAGCTAAAATTACAGTTTTCTGATTTCTTAAAATTTTTACTCCTTTCTTATAAAAAGGACTGTCTTTTTCTAAGGAAACTTTTAAAGCCTTAGCTAATCTTTTAATTAGTTTTTTGCCTACATTGTGGCGAGTAGCTTCAAGATGGTTTAGAGGATTACCTAAACCAAAGATCAATATCCTTTCTTTGTTTTTTATTTCTTTTAACCAGCTTGAATTTGCCATAATAGGTGAGGTATAAGTAATAAAATTTATGCTAAAAGCTCTCAAAGAAATTTTAGCTTTCATTTTGGAGTTAATAAAGATTTCTTTAGTTGCTTTAGTGATTGTTGTGCCAATTAGGATGTTTATTTTCCAACCTTTCATTGTCAAAGGAGCCTCAATGGAGCCTAATTATCGCTCTGGAGATTATTTAATTATAGACGAGCTTACTTACAGATTTAGAGAGCCTAAAAGAGGGGAGGTTATAGTGTTTAGATTTCCTAACAATCCTTCTCAATTTTACATTAAGAGAATCATTGGTCTTCCTGGCGAAAGGATAGAGATTAAAAAGGGCAAGATTTTCATTTATCCTAAAGATGGTTTACCTTTTGAGTTAGATGAAAGAGATTATCTTGAAGAGAGTTCAAAGATTTTGAGAGAGGTTAAGGTAGAGCTTAAGGCAGACGAATATTTTGTTTTAGGAGATAATAGAGAGTTTTCTTCAGATTCTAGGGTTTGGGGGCCGGTACCCAAAAAGTATATTATCGGAAGAGTATTAATAAGATTGTGGCCTCCACCATTTTTGCCCAAACTTTACTTTAAAGTTATTTAAAATGAGGTTTAAGTACCAAACTCCAACTGGAATTCACGACCTTTGTGGTGAGGATCAAAAGTATTTGGATTTTCTTTATACTAAGGCTAAAGAAATTTTAGAGTTTTATGGTTTTGAAAAGATAGAATTGCCTATTTTAGAAAGAGAAGAGCTTTTTAAAAGGAGTGTAGGTGAAGCTACAGATATTGTAGAAAAAGAAATGTACACTTTGACTACTTTAGGAGGTGAAAAGTTAGTGTTAAGACCTGAAGCTACAGCGAGTATAGTTAGAGCTTATATTCAACATGGGATGCATACTTTACCTCAACCAGTTAAAATTTGGACTTTTGGACCAATGTACAGATATGAGAGACCTCAACACGGGAGATATAGACAGTTTTATCAGTTAGATTTTGAGATTTTAGGTTCAGATTCGCCTTCAGCTGATACTCAAGTTATATTTTTAACTTTTACTATCTTAAAGGAGTTGAAACTTAAAAATCTCAAAATTTTAATTAACAGTATTGGGGATTCTTGTTGTAGACCTTATTATAAAAAACAGCTTAAAACCTTTTTTAGACCTTATTTAGAATCTTTGTGCAAAGATTGCCAAAGGAGATTTGAAAAAAATCCTTTAAGAATTTTAGACTGCAAAAATCAAGCTTGTAGAGAGATAATTGATTTAGCACCACAATCTGTAGACAATTTGTGCCAAGATTGCAAAACTCATTTTAAAAGAGTTTTAGAAATTTTAGACAATTTGGACCTCCCTTATCTTTTAGATCCTTATTTAGTTAGAGGCTTAGATTATTACACTAAAACCGTGTTTGAAATAGTAATCTCTAAAGAAAATCTTTCTTTAGGGGGAGGAGGAAGGTACGATAAATTAGTTAAGCTTTTGGGAGGGCCCGATACCCCCGCTGTAGGAGTAGCTTTAGGAGCAGAAAGGATTATAACTGAACTCAAGGAAGAAAAGATTAAGGTAAAAGGGATGCCAGATCCTAAAGTGTTTGTTGCTAAGGTAGGAGATTTAGCTCAAGCTAAAGCTTTGTTATTGTTGGAAGAACTAAGAAAAGCTAAAGTTCCAGTTAGAGAATCTTTGGGCAAAGATTCTCTAAGAGCTCAATTAGATTTAGCTAACAAGCTTAAAGTAAAGTGGGTTGTAATTTTAGGCCAAAAAGAGGTGATCAAAGATAGGGCAATTTTGAGAGATATGAAAAAGGGAACTCAGAAAGAAGTTAAAATCTCAGATCTAGTTGGGATTCTTAAAAAACTTGCTTTAAATTGAAGTTTAAGGTAAATTAAATCAGAAAAATAAATTTTAGCTTTTATGCCTATTACTTTAAGGAAGGAAAAAGATGAAACCACTTTAAGATTGGTACAAAGGTTTATTCAAGCTGTTAAAGCTTCGGGGGTGATCTTAGAAGCAAGGAAAAGAATGTACCGCACTAGACCTTTAAATGAAAGAAAAAAGAAGCTTAGAGCTTTAAACAGATTAAAGAGAGAATTAGCCCAAGAAAGGCTAAAGAGATTAGGGAAGATTTAATTAGATGGGGCCAGAAATCACAGTTGAAATCTTCAACTCTACCTCTTTTAGGATTCCTAAATCCTTTTTAAAGAAAGAAACTGAGAAGTTAGTTAAAGATTGTAAACTTAAGAGTAAGAAAGTCGTTTTTTCTTTAAGCTTTGTTGGTTCAAATAAGGCAAAGAAGATCAACTTAGAAAAGAGGGGAGCTTCTTATGTTCCTGAAGTTTTGACTTTTGAAAATTTAAGCTTTTCAGAGGAAGAAGTGATTTTCGAGATCCTTTTTTGCCCTCAAATTATTAAAAAGAGAGCTAAGAAAGAAAAAAAGAGCTTTAGAGAAATTTTAAAAGAAGATTTAGCTCATGCCTTTTCTTCTATTTGCTAAATCTTGCTTTAAAGCTTAAAATCAAGGTAAGAAAAAAACTTTATGCCATCTTCAGAGTTAATTTATGCTGTAGATTTAGGTTCTTTTAAGTTTAAGATAGCTTGTGGAGTTTTAAAAGAAAAAGGAAAGGTTGAAGTGATAGAGTTAAAAGAGGTAGACTCTTCCGGGATTTTAAAAGGTATTTTACAAGATCCAGAGAGAGCAAAAAATAAGCTTAAAGAGCCTTTGAAGCAAATCGAAGTTTCCACTGGAAGAGAAATAGATGAAATAATGGTTAACATTGGAGGTTCTCATTTGGAGATGCTCTTTTCTAAAGGAGAATCTGCGGTTTCTAAAGCTTCTCAAGAGGTTTCTAAGGAAGATGCAGAGAGAGCTTTAAGTTCAGCTCAAAATATTGCTTTAGGAGAAAATCGAGAAATTTTGTTTTTTTATCCTTTAGGTTACAGAGCAGATGGTTCAGAGTTAGTTTCAGACCCTGTAGGTTTGACTGCCAGAAAGCTTGAGGTAGAAACTTTAATTTTTACTGGGTTTTCTCCTTTTGTAAAAAATATTTATGACCTGTTTGAAAGTTTGGAAATAGAAGTAAAAGAGATAGTTCCCTCAGTCTTAGCTTCAGCTGAAGTGGTGCTTTCCCCCGAAGAAAAAGATTTAGGAGTAGCTTTGATAGAGTTTGGAGCTAGAAATACTCAAGTTTTAGTTTTTGAAGAGGGAAAGCCTTCTTTGTTTTTTGTTATTCCGGCTGGCTCTGAACATATCACCGATGATTTAGCTGTAGGTTTAGCTTTAAAAAGAGAGGTAGCGGAGTTGATAAAGCTCGAATATGGAAGATTTAAGAGTTTAAAAGCTAAAGGTAAAGGAGAAATAGAAGTAGGGGAAGCTAAAAAAATACTCTTTCCTTTAAAAGAAGCCAATCGGATAATCTTGGCACGGGTTTCCCAGATATTTAAAGAGATTTACAAAAGATTAAAAGAGGAAAATAAATTAAAAAAGCTTCCAGCAGGAATAGTAATTACCGGAGGAGGAGCTAAGTTTAAAGATATAGAAAAGATTGCCAATAAAGAACTCAAACTTCCAGTAAAGATTGGAGTTCCTCAAAGAAAGGTTTTGAACCTTCCTTTAGAGCCTGAATATGCGGTAATAGCCGGGCTTTTGAAATTAGGGGAAGAAAGCAAGGTAGAGTGGGAGGAAGGGAAAGAAGCTTGGTGGAAAAGAGTTAAAGATTGGATTAAAAACTTTTTACCTTCTTAAAAATGTCAAGAGTTAGCAATTTAAAAGTTAAAATTGTAGGAGTAGGAGGAGCAGGAGGAAACTTTATTTCTGGAATAAAAGAAAGGCTTAATCTTCTAAAGGAAGTAGAATCTATTGCTATAAATACTGATCTTCAAGATCTTAGAGCTGCTAAAGCGGATTTGAAAATTCCAATTGGAGAGCAAACCACCCAAGGTTTAGGTGCAGGAATGAATCCTCAGCTTGGAAAGAAGGCTTTATTAGAAAGCAAAGAAAAGGTAATTAAAGTCTTAGAGGATTCAGAGCTTGTGATTTTAATTGGAGGTTTAGGAGGAGGGACGGGCACTGGAGCTTTGCCTCAAATAGCTAAACTTTTAAAAACTAAAGAAATTTTAACCTTAGCTTTTGTTACCTTACCTTTTTCTTTTGAAGGAGGGGTTAGAAAGAAGATTGCTAAAAAGGGATTAAAAGAGCTTTACACTTGGGCAGATGCGACGATGGTGATAGAAAATGATAAGCTTTTAGAACTTTCTAAAAATAGAAGGGAAATCTTAATAAGAGAAGCTTTTGGGTTTTCGGATGAGATTGTTTTTTCTTCTTTAGAAAGTATTTTAGAACTTTTAAATCCTACTGGATTAATTACTTTGAGTTTTGAAAACATCAGAGAAGCTTTAAAGGAAGCTGGAAGCTTTTTTATTGGTAGAGCTAAATCTTCAGGAGAGGATAAGATAGAAAAGGCTTTAAAGTTAATTCTTTCTTCGCCTTTTTCCCCTTCAAATTTAAAAACCGCTAGACACATTTTGTTTAGTTTGGCAAGCAAAGGTTCTATAACTTTGAAAGATATAGATAAGTTTACTCAGGTTTTGGTTCAAAAGAAACTGAAAGATACTAAGATTGCCTTTTCAATCTTAGAAGATCCTTCTTTGAAAAAAGAAGAAGTGAGGTTAACTTTGCTTTTAGCTGGGTTTTAAGTTTAAAATAAAGATAAAATAAAATTAAAACTATGAGTTTAAAGTTAGCTATTAATGGTTTTGGGAGAATTGGAAGAAACTTTTTTAAACAAGCTTTTGAAAATCCTGAAATTGAGATTTTAGCCATTAACGATTTAGGAGATCCCGAAAAATTAGCTTATCTTTTAAAGTACGACTCTGTTTACGGCAGATATTCAAAAAGGGTTGAAGTTTTAAAAGAAGAAGAAAAGGTAGGAAATTTGCAGAGCAAATCTAAACTTTTAGTTGAAGATAAAAAGATCATTATTTTCCAAGAGCCTAATCCAGAAAACTTGCCGTGGGGAGAGTTAAATATAGATGTAGTAGTTGAATCTACAGGATTTTTCACTTCTAAAGAAAAAGCTCAAGCTCACCTTAAAGCTGGAGCTAAAAGAGTAGTAATTTCAGCTCCAGCTAAAGATGAAATTACTCCTACTTTTACTCCTGGCATTAATGAATTTTTTGCCCAAGAAGATAAGATCACTTCTAACGCTTCCTGCACTACCAATGCTACCACTCCTGTAGTTGCCATTTTGCAAGAAACCATTGGCATAGAAAAAGGAATGTTAACTACAGTTCACGGATATACTTCCACCCAAAACTTAGTAGATGGACCTTCTAAAGGTTCAGATTTAAGAAGAGGAAGGGCTGGAGCTCAAAACATAGTTCCTTCTTCAACCGGAGCAGCTAAAGCGGTAGAAAGAGTTATTCCTGAGCTTAAAGGAAGATTTGATGGGATAGCTTTTAGGGTCCCTGTAATTTCAGGCTCAATTATAGATTTCACTTGTATAACCAAGAGGGAAACTACGGTAGAAGAAATTAACGAGATTTTCAAGAAAGCTGAACAAAATCCAAGATGGAAGGGAATAATCAAAACTACAGAGGAACCTTTGGTTTCTACCGACATCTTAAAAGAACCTTACGGTTCCATTGTAGATCTTTCTTTAACCAGAGTGGTGGGAGGAAACTTGGTTAAAGTTTGCGCTTGGTATGACAACGAATGGGGATACTGTGCTATGCTTTTGAAGCATATTTTAGCTCTTGAAGACTTGTAAATTATTTTAAAATTCAGTATAGTATATCTCCTAAAAGTCTATGCTTAGAGGTGTTTTGCTATTTTTTATAATTGGATTTGGAGTGTATTTGTTGTATTTTTTGGGTAATTCTAAGTTAGAGCTTAAAGAAATTCCTCCTTTGTTTTTAGATATCTCTTTAGAGAAGCCAGAAAATCAATGGCAACCTTTTAGTTTTCCTCTTTTAGCTAAAGTTTCTCAAGTTAAAGAATTAAAAAACAAGTATTCTACTTTAAATTTTACTTTGACTCTGCCTCCAGGGTTTAAAAAGGGTAGCAGTATCAAAGATGGTCCTTTTGATCTTGGCTTTCAAAACAAAGTTTTAGCTTTTTGGGGTAAAGAGAAAAAAGAAATCAGCTTAAGCTTTGCTTTAAGCAAGATTGAAGACTTTGAAATTAAAGATTTAATTTCAGGGAGGTCTTATAGGTTTGATCCAAAACTTCAAGCTTTCTTTTCTGAAGATAAAAGAGAAGTTTTGAGGTTTAAAAATTATAAAGACTTTAAATACTTAATTTTCAAAAGATCTTTTAAAAATTGCAAAATTGAAAGAGGTTTAGTTTATCATCCTAAATTAAAGTTGATAGTTGAGCTTTCCAGTTTAGATTGTTCTAACTCTTTCTTTTCTAAACCTTATCCTGTAGTTTCTTTAATTAAAAGCTTGGAGTTTAATAAATGAGTTTAGCTTTAAGCTTTTATTACCTCTCTTTAGGGTTTATTTTAGGAGTTTTTGGATTTTTCTTTTTAAATTTGACTTTAGCTAAAAGTTTATTCTTAGCTTCTCCTGTC
>WFWQ01000020.1 GCA_015491015.1 Patescibacteria group bacterium
CCTTGAGAGTATAAAAGAAAAAGAGGGGCTAAAAGTAAAAACAAAAATACTACAAAATAAAACCTTAGCTTTTGCATTATTTTAAATTATTTTTAACAAAATCCTTTATCTTTATCAAAATAAATCTTTTAAAGGTTGCTTATCTCTTAATTTGAAATTATTATAAAGTAGTATCTATGGAAGCTTTCAAAATTTCAGGGGGGAAAAAATTAGAAGGAGAGATAGAAACGAAAGGGGCTAAAAATGCTCTTTTTCCTATTTTAGCTGCCACTTTGCTCACCGAAGAAGATTGCATAATAGAAAATGTCCCTTTGATTCAAGATTTCTTTAGGATGATTGAAATTTTACAAGGATTAGGAGCCAAAGTAGACCAATTAGAAAGGAGAAGCTTTAAAATTAATACCAAAGATATATCTTTAAAAAATCTTCCTCCTAAGATCTTTGAAAGATTAAGAGGATCGATCTTATTTTACAGTGTTTTAGTTCACCGCTTTAAAGAAATAACTCTTCCTTATCCTGGAGGATGTATAATTGGAGCAAGGCCTATAGACACTCACTTAGACGCCCTCGCTCAATTAGGGGTAGAATCTCAAACTGAAGGGTTAAAGGTTCATCTCAAATCGCTCCCTGTGCCAAAGGAAAATTTAAGAAAGGTAGAACTAAAAGAGTTTAGTGTAACTGGAACCTGTAATGCCCTCTTGTATGCTGCAAAGTTAAAAGGAGTAACCGTCTTAGACTTGGTAGATTTAGATTACCAGGTTCAAGAGCTTTTAAAGGTATTAAAGAAGATGGGAGTAAAGATAAAGGAAATCTCTCATCATAGGATTGTAATCCAGTCTCCAGGTAAACTTAAAGGATTCACTCATAGGATCTTACAAGATCCTTTGGAAGCTGGAACCTTTATAATCTTAGGATTAGCTACTAAAAGCAAAATTAAAGTAAAAAAAGTAGAGTTTGAATTTTTAAAGATGTTTTTTAAGAAACTAAAAGAAGCTAAATTTCCTTTAGAAATAAACTATAAAGATAAAAGTGTCATCACGCTTCCCTGGAAAAAAGCCAAGTTAGAAAAGGTACAATCTCTCCCTTTTCCTGGTATTCACTCGGACTTGCTTCCTTCCTTTGCAATCTTAGCTACCCAAACCGATGATCTCACCTTAATTCATGATCCTCTTTACGAGGGAAGATTCAAATATTTAGAAGAGATTAACCGTATGGGGGCTAAGATCTATTTTGCAGATCCTCACCGGGTAATTGTAGGAGGGCCTTCTAAACTCTACGGAAAAAGATTAGGCTCCATTGACTTGCGAGGAGGAGCTTCACTTATTATAGCTGGACTTTTAGCAGAGGGAGAGAGTATTATAGAAAATATCTATCAAATAGATCGAGGGTACGAACAATTAGAAAAGAGGTTAAAAAAATTAGGTGCAGAAATTGAGAGAATTAAAAGTAATTAAAAAAATATGTTAGGGTATAAAATTGGCATCGATTTGGGAACTTGTAACTCTTTAGTTTATGTCCCTAAAAGAGGAATAATCTTAGAGGAACCTTCGGTAGTAGCTTTGGATGTAAAAGAAAATAAGGTTTTAGCAGTAGGAAAGGAAGCTAAAGAGATGGTAGGAAAGACACCAGAAGATATTCAAGTTTATCGTCCTTTAAAAGAAGGAGTAATTGCAGATTATAAAGTAACCAAGGCTATGCTAAGCTATTTTATTCATAAAGCTTTAGGAAGCTTCAGATTCTTAAAACCTGAAATTGTAATCTCGGTGCCAGTAGGAATCACTTCTACCGAAAAGAGAGCAGTAATTGAAGCTGCACTATCAGCTGGAGCTAAAGCTTGCTATCCAGTAAAAGAGCCAGTCTTAGCTGCCATTGGAGCTGAACTTCCAATTTATTCTAATGTTGGTCATATGATAATAAACATTGGAGGAGGAACTAGTGAAATTGCGGTATTATCTTTGGGAGGAATAGTTTGTGCAAAATCAGTAAGAGTAGGAGGGGATAAGATTGATCAAGCTATTGCCAACTTTATTAAACAAAAACATAATCTTTGGATTGGAGAGCAAACCGCAGAAAGGATTAAGATTGAAATTGGTTCTGCTATATTGCAAAAAGAAGAAAAGGAGATGGTAGTTAAAGGGCGAGATGCGGTTTCGGGTTTGCCTCGAGAGATAAAGATCTCTACTAATCAATTAATAGAACCTATTCAAGATGTATTGAAGGAAATCTTACAGGCAATAAAGCAGGTTTTAAGAGAAACTCCTCCTGAACTTTCAGCAGATATAATGGAAAGAGGAATGTATCTTTCTGGAGGAACTTCTCTTTTAACTGGAATAGATGAGTATTTCTCAAAAGGAACGGGAGTAATTACTTCCAAAACTAAAGATCCTTTAAGGGCAGTAGCTAAAGGAACAGGTTTAGTTTTAGAGAACTTGGAAGCCTATAAAAAAGTATTAATTACCCAAAGATGGAACTAACTTTCTTTTATCCAAACATCTTAGCAAAGCTCAAAAAAGCTTATCTTAAAGGCAATTTACCTCACTATCTTTTGTTTTTAGGGCCCAAATGGACTGGAAAAGAAGAACTTGCCTTAGAGATAGCCAAGTTTTTAAATTGTAAAAATAAAGAAGGGTGCCAAAGTTGTGATTGGTGCAAGAGAGTAGAAGTTAAAAAACCCGTGGAAGATTTGATCTTAGTAAAAAAAGAATCTCAAAATTCTACTTTTTCTCTAAAAGAAGAGATTACTTTGAAAGATATTCAACCTTTACAAAGAGCTTTAACCTTAACTCCAAATTATCGTTTTAAAATAGGCATAATTTTAAGGGGGGATAAATTGAACCAGGAAGCTCAAAACGCTCTTTTAAAAACCTTAGAGGAACCTAAAGGCAGAAAAGTGATAATAATGACCGGAGAAATCCCTTCTAAAATATTGCCTACCTTACAATCAAGAGCAATTATCTTTTACCTTCACCCTCAACCTTTGAAAAAAATTAAAGCTTATCTTAAAAATAACTTTCCTCAACTTCAAACTTCAGAAATAGAAGAAATCGCTAAAATTTCTTTTGGTTTGCCTAAGCTTGCTTTAAAGTTAGCTCAAGAAAAAGAAACTCTTCAAAGTTATAAAAAGATCTTTCAGTTAGCTGAAAACTTAATAGAAGGGGATACTTATGTGAAGTTAAAAATAGCTCAAAAGTTAGCTCAAAGCTCACCTCCAAAGATTGAAAAAGTATTTGGAGTATTACAGCTTTATTTAGGAACCAAGCTTAAAGAAGCTATTTTTAAAGGAGATTTTACCCAAGGATTAAAGATAGCTGAATCTTTAGAAAAAATTAATCAATTTAAATCTTTAGCTTTTAACTTAAGAGTTAACCCGCAGTTATGCTTTGAAAATATGGCTTTGTCTCTTTAAAATTAACTTAAAATTAATCTAAAAGCTTTATGTTAAGTTATCAAGAAATAATAAAAAAGGTAGAACCTGAGATGGAAGAGGCTTTAAACTTCCTCAAATCTGAATTAGCCAAAATTAGAACCTCAAGAGTCTCTCCTGCTTTGATTGAAAATCTCAAAGTAGAACTATTTGGACAAACGATGATTTTAAAACAATTAGCTAACATTACCATTACAGGTCCCAGAGAGTTAACTATTTTTCCTTGGGATGCCTCTTATATAGAGAGCATCGAAAAAGCTTTGAGAAAAGAAAGTTTAGGTTCAGTAACAGTAGAAGGAAACAATATCAGGCTTTCTTTACCGGTGTTAAGTCAAGAATACCGAGAAGAAATGATCAAGAAAGTAAAAGAGATAGGAGAAAGAGTAAAACAAACTATTAGAAAATGGAGGCAAAAAGCTTGGGATGAAATTCAAGAAAAAACTAGAACAGGAGAAATTAGAGAAGATGATAAGTATCGAGGAAAAGAAGAACTCCAAAAATTAGTAGACAAGTTTAACCAAGAAGTGGAAAAACTAATAGAACAAAAGATTAAAGAATTAAAAGAATAAATATGGATTTAACCTCTATCTTAATTACAATTTTTAGCTTATCTCTTTTAATTATTTTGCATGAATTAGGTCACTTTTTATTGGCTAAAAGATTTAAAATGAAAGTAGAAGAGTTTGGCATAGGATTTCCTCCTAGGATATATGGAAGAAAAATAGGAGAAACTATTTATTCTATTAATTTGGTTCCTTTGGGAGGATTTGTAAAGATCTATGGAGAAGATAATCCTGAAGCCACAGGAGAAGAAAGCTTTCTTTCTAAACCAGTTTATCAGCGAATAATGGTAGTTTTAGGAGGAGTTTTGGTTTTTTGGTTAGTAGCTTTTGGTTTATTTACCTTTCTGTTTGCGACCAAAGGTAAGATTGTACCTGTTCAAGACGATTTTGAAGGAAAAGCTTTCTTGCAAATAGTCCAAGTAATGAAAAGTTATCCTGCAGAAAAAGCGGGTTTGAAACCTTTAGACAAAATCTTAGAAGTAAAAACTTTTAAAGAAAAGAAAGCTATCTCTAAACTCTCAGAGTTCAAAGAGATCATCCAGTCTCAAGCTCAAAAAGAAGTGATTTTAAAGATAGAAAGAGGAAAAGAAATAAAGTTTATCAAGGTAACTCCTAATGAAGAAGGTTTAATTGGAGTCTCTTTAATGAGGGCTACTTTAGTTCAATATTCTTTACCTCAAGCTGTGATAGAAGGCTTAAAAGAAACTCTTTCTAAAACTAAACTTGTATTTTTAGCTATTGGCAACTTTTTTTATCGGGCACTTAAAAAAGAAGCAAGTTTAGAAGAAGTTAGAGGCCCTGTAGGAATTGGAGAATTTTTTGTCTCAGTGTATGATCTAGGAATATGGTATTTCCTTTATTTTTTAGCTTTAATAAGTATCTATTTAGCGGTATTTAACATATTACCTATTCCTGCTTTAGATGGGGGAAGACTTATGTTTCTTTTGATTGAGGCTATAAGAAAAAAACCCCTCTCTCCTCAGCTTGAAGCGAAAATCCATGGAATATTTTTCATTATCTTGGTGACTTTGATGTTAGTAGTAACAATCTTTGATCTAAAAAGAATATTATGAAAAAAGAAAACTCTAAAAAATCACAAGAAATACCGGAACCTTTAAGCTTGAAACTTAAAAGATTAATCAAAAGACTAAACTTTCTTCCTAAAATTTCTTACGATTTAGCTATCGACCTGGGAACGGCAAACTCTTTAGTTTATGTAAAAGGAAAAGGGATTGTAATCACTGAACCTTCAGTAGTAGCTATCAACATAAAAACTTCTCAAGTGTTAGCAGTAGGAAAAGAAGCTAAAGAAATGGTAGGAAAAACGCCAGGTCATATTCAAGCTATTAAACCTTTAGTAAAAGGTGTAGTTTCTGAGTTTGAGGCTACAGAGCAAATGTTAAGATATTTTATAGATAAAGTTCACAGATCCGAAGGTATAGCTTTTTGGCCCAGGCCCAGAATAGTAATAGGAATTCCTTATGGAATTACTGAAGTAGAAAAGAAAGCTGTAGAAGACGCAGCCTTACAAGCTGGAGCACGAGCGGTATATTTGATTGAACAACCTATGGCAGCTGCTTTAGGAGCAAGATTGCCAGTCCAAGAGCCAACTGGGAACTTTATTGTAGATATAGGGGGAGGAACAACTGAAGTAGCGGTAGTATCTTTAGGAGGGATTGTAAAAGCTAAAAGTTTAAGAGTTGCAGGAGATCAAATGACTCAAGATATAATTAATTTTGTGCAAGAAGAGTACAATTTAGCCATAGGAGAAAGAATGGCAGAAGAGGTAAAGATCAATATTGGCTCAGCTTATCCTTTTAGAGGAGACAAAGAGTATAAAATTCGAGGAAGAAATTTAGTCACGGGTCTTCCAGAAGAGATAGTAATTAGCAGTAAAGAGGTAAGGTATGCTTTAGAAAAATCAGTAAAACAGATCGTAAGAGAAATTAAAGCTACTTTAGAAGAAACTCCTCCAGATTTACTTTCAGATATCATCTCTCAAGGAATTTACTTAGCAGGAGGAGGAGCTTTGTTAAAAGGCCTAGATCAGTTAATAGAAAAAGAAACCAAAATCAAAACTCAAGTAGTCCAAGAGCCTTTAACTGCAGTGTGCAGAGGAGCAGGATTAGTGATAGAAAACATAGATCTTTACGAAGAGTTCTTAGTCCAAATTGAAGAAAAAGAAATAGCTTAAACTCTATGAAAATTGCTTTTGAATTAATAAAAGAAATCCAAAATTTAGCCAAATTAAGCTTTGAAAAAGAGGAGTTGGAGAAATTTAAAGAAGAGTTTGAAAAGATTTTAAAGTTTGTAGAAAAAATTCAAGAGTTAGAAATCAAAGAAGCAGAGGAAGTTTACCACTTAAAAACTTTTAACAATAAAATAAGAGAAGATAAAGCAATAAGCTCACCTGAAGAAGTAAGAGAAAAAATTATAGAACAATTTCCAA
>WFWQ01000021.1 GCA_015491015.1 Patescibacteria group bacterium
TCTTCTTTTAACTTTTCTCTATTTGGAACTTGCATTAATCTTCCTGCTATTCTCAAAATTGGAGGATAGCCGGCAACAAAATGAACATCTGAAGCTTTAGATCTTATTGCAATTTCTAAAAGATTTTTTAAAAGTTTGGAATAATCTGGCATTAAAGATATTTTTTAATTTCTTTCAAAAGCTCAGAAGGAGTATATTCGGCTTTTATAAAATAATCTACATTTGGAAAAGCTTGAACTTTTTCTTGCTCGGTTCCTAAATTTGAAACCACAAAGACTTTAATCTTTTCTAAAATTCCTTCTGCTTTCAGCCTATTTAAAACTTCCATTCCAGAGATATCAGGAAGCAAAAGATCTAATAAAATAATATCTGGAGAAAAGTTTTTGATCTCTTCTAAAACTCGCAGTCCTTCTTTTATTACTTTAACCTCTAAACCTTCAGCTTCAAGCTTTTGTTTGTAAATTTCTGCTATAAATTGATCGTCCTCCACAATTAAAACTTTCATAATTTAATTTAAAATTTACCATTCATCTACAAACTCTGGCAAACCTGCAACTCTAATTACCTCTTCGAGAGAAGTTATCCCTTTTAAAGCCTTCAATACCCCATCTTGAAGCATAGTAACCATCTGTTGTTTTTCAGCTTCTTTTTTTAAATCTTTTAAAGAGAAAGAGCTCCTAATTAAAGAAGCCAAACTCTCTGTCATCCTCAATATTTCAAAAATTCCAGTTCTTCCTATAAAGCCTTTAAAGTTGCAAGCTTTACATCCTTTAGGCTGGTAAATTTCTATTCCTTTATCTAAATCTATCCCATATTCTTTAAGGATATTTTCTGAAAGATTTTTCAAAGTGTTTAAGACAAAATCTCTTAAAGATGAATCTAATTTCAAAGGAACCTTACAATCCTGGCAAAGCTTTCTTACTAATCTTTGAGCAATAACCGCTCTTAAGGTAGCTGGAATTAAAAAGGGCTTAATTCCCATATCTACTAATCTCGGAATAGCTCCAACAGAATCGGTAGTGTGTAAGGTAGATAAAAGAATATGTCCAGTTAAAGCTGCATGAGTAGCTAAAGCAGCAGTTTCCTCATCTCTAATCTCTCCTACCATAATGATGTCTGGATCTTGCCTCAAGATGCTTCTTAAGGCAGTAGCAAAGGTATAGCCAATTTCAGGTTTAACATTAGACTGGTTAACTCCTTCAATATAATACTCTACTGGATCCTCAATGGTAACTACGTTGACACTTTCTTTATTTAAAACATTTAAGATGGCATACAAAGTTGTAGTTTTTCCAGAGCCGGTTGGCCCTGTAGCTAATATGGTCCCAAAAGGCTCTCTTGCTGCTTCCTCTAAAACTTTCTTATTTCTTCCTATGATTCCTAAATCTTCAAAGCTTTTTTGACCCATGGTAGGGTCCAAAATCCTCAAAGCCACCTTCTCTCCTAAAGTAGTTGGAAAAGTAGAAACTCTAATATCTATATTTCTACCTTCAGCTTGCATTGAAAACTTGCCATCTTGAGGAATTCTAGTTTCATCGATCTTCAAATTAGCCAAAATCTTAATCCTCGCTACAATTGCGCTTAAGACGTTAAGAGGCAAAAACAAACTTGAGTACAAGACTCCATCTACTCTAAATCGCACTCTGATTTTGTTTTTAATAGGTTCTATGTGAACATCCGAAGCTTTACCTTCAATGGCATGTTTTAAAATTACTGAAACGATCTTACTAACTGGAGCTTCCTCTGCATAAGTTTCCACTTTAGGTACAGTCTCTATCTTAACTTCCTTTTCTACTTCCTTTTCCAACTTCGTCAAAGCTTCAGAGATTTGTTCTCTTAAAGAAGAGTATCTTTTCTTTACTTCCAAAAATAAAGAAGGAGTAATCAAATAGATCTTATAATCTAAATTATGTTCTTTGGCTAAAAACCTAGCCGCTTCTTGAGCAGAGATATCTTCAGGATGAACCATTCCAATCTCCAACAGATTCCCTCTTAAGGCCAAAGGAACAATCTTGTAATGGGTAGCTGCTTCTTCCGGAATAAGCCTAATCACTTCTGGAGCAATAGCTTGAGGATCAACTTCTAGTTTTAAGGGAATTTTTAAAAGTTCGCTCTTTATTTCAAACAGCTTTTGTTCTGGCAAAATCTTTTCTTCTAAGATTACTTCTTCCTCACTTTTTTTAGAAACATTAACTTCTTTAACAAGCAGAGCTGCTAACTCAGAATTAATAATCTTTCTTCTTTCCAATTCTTTAATTAAGCTTTTCATTGATTAAGGGTTTATTCTTCTTTTGTTTCCTCTCCTTCTTGAAAGCTTAAAAATTCTTGCACATCTTCTATGGTGTAAGCTTGAAAAGGATCCTCTTTCCCCTTTTCAACTGAAATTTCAGCTAAAGGAGGCAAAACTTCTAAGGAGTTAAAAAGAGGATGCTTAGAAAGTTCAAAAAAATCAGTAGCTTGAATTGCCCTCAATTTAGAAAATTCTCTTCCTTCTTCTCCTTTTCTTTCTAACTTTACTAAAATCTTATCTTTATTAGCCAACAGTATGATAA
>WFWQ01000022.1 GCA_015491015.1 Patescibacteria group bacterium
ATTAAAGCTAACTTAAAGTTAGCTTTAATCATTTTTGATTAAAACCAAAGCTTTCTTTTAATTTCTAAAGTGTTTAAAACTTGGTTAAAGATTGAAATGCATCTTTCTTTATCTGGTAAAGCAAAATCTAAAGAAATTTCGTAAACTCTTCGGTTAAGGGGAATGTTTATGGCTACACCACCCATATTGAATTTTTCCAACTTGGCGTTTGTTCTTATTGCCTTGTATTTACCTCTAACATCAAAAATCTCAGTAATTTCTTCGGAAGCTAAAGGATTTTTTCTTTCGGATAAATATTTCTTAAGATTCTCCAAATTAGTATTCACATAAACCACTAAAGTTGAAATTTTGCATCCTTTTTTAAGTAAAAAAGCCCTCTCTCCAATTTCAGCATCTTTGCTATAAACCAGAAAATCTACAGACTTTGGTAAAACTTTAGGTCTTACTTCCCAATCTTTTGGAATTGCAAAAGAGATTCCATCTTTTAGGTTAACTACTAACTTTTGGTTTTCTTTTTCTATAATCTTAAAGTTTTCTTTAGGACTAAACTTAGCTAAACTAAACTCTTCAACTGGAGTTAACCTAAAATATCTTTCCCAAATAAAAAAAGAAGTTATGGAAATTAGAGCTAAAACAATAAAAATAAAGAAAATTTTCTTATTGAAAGAAAAATTAAGCCGTATCATTTTTAAATTTTAATTCCCAATTCTTCAAGCTGTCAATCTTAGATTAGCTTTCAAAGTTAATACTCTATTCCTATCTTAGCTTTTTTGCCTTCTTTAAAAGGGTGTTTTACTTCTTTGATCTCAGAAACTAAATCCGCTAATTCTATTATCTCTGGTAAAGCTCCTCTGCCTGTGAGAATTACTACTTTTTCTTCAGGGACTTCTTTTAAAAAAGAAAGAACTTTATCTTTGTCTAAAAGCTTTAAACTCAAAGCTACATTAATTTCATCTAAAATTAAAAAATCGTAATCTTTAAGTTTAGCTTTAGCTAACTCAAAAGTTTTTTGAGCTGAAAGCTGATGCTCTTCAAAAGGAAGATTATCTCCTAAAATTCCTACAAATCCCTTTCCGCCTTTTATTAAATCAAAACCTTTTAACTTTTCAATCACAAAATCTTCTCCGCTTTTCCATTGAGGACTTTTTATAAACTGAACCATCAAAACTTTCTTTCCTCTCCCCAATGCTCTAATTCCCTGTCCAATTGCAGAAGTAGTTTTCCCTTTTCCATTACCAGTAATTACAATAAGCATTTAGCTTTAATCTTTGTTGTTATTTTCTTGTTCTTCTTTTTTGCTAACTGAAATTTCTAAAGGTTCATCTAAACTAATCTCGCAACTTCCTGCCATACAAGAAAATTCCTTAGCTCCACTGGTAGTGTCTTCCTTTTCGTAAAGCAAAATTTGAGAAAAGTCTATCTCAGGAAGCTCTGAAATTAGCTTTTTGTAAGTTTCTTCATCTATCTCTTCATAAGGAGCTAACTCGTATACAGTGTCATCTCGAGGTAGGAAAGATAAACCTCCAAGATAATCCCAATTTTTGTAAAGCCAATCCGCAACCTCAATCCATTCATCTTCTGCAATATAGATGGTTACTGAAGGATTGTGTTCAGTATAATTTAGCTTTACCATCTTCCAGTATTCTAACTGATCAATGGCAGAAAGATCTTTTCTAAAGACTGCATTTTTAGGTGAAGCTACGGGAAACTCTAAAACAAAAGTGTGAGCAGTAGTTTCAGTTTGCCCAACTTCAGGATGATAAGGAAACTTTTGATCTTTCAACATATGAAAGAGCGGATCTGTAGCTGAGATTCTAACCCTCCTGATGTAATAAGGACTAAACCGAGGATGCATCCCGGAAGAAGCATCGACAACCTGACTTACAGTTCCACTAGGCTTCACGCAAGTGATGGCTTTAGAAGGGTTGATGCCAAATCTTTTAGCGTAAACTTTGTTAACTTCTATAGCTCTTTCTTTAAGCTTTCTTAAGGTTTCTGGGTTCCTTACCGCAGGACAATCCCATTGTCCTGTAATTGATACTCCTAACAATCTTTCTTCTTCGCAGTTTTCTTTCCACTCTTTAGAAAGATAAGAAAAATCAGTTAAGGTAGCTTGATAAGTTCCTAAAATAGTTGCAATTTCTATTTTTTCTAACAAGCTTTCTTCAGTATCTTCAGGTCGGGCCACAACTTCAGTTAAATTACAAAACTCTTTAGATCTAAGCAGAATTTCACCGCATGGATTTGTTCCAAAAGATTGCCAAAGCTCTCTGTTAGTTTCCAATCTTCTTTCTGGAAGTTGCTTAGGCAAGCTTCCTCGATTAAATATTCCTCTTTCTCCAGTTCCAGATTTAGCTAAAGCTAACCACTCTTCTAAAAATTGAGAGGCTGAAGGCTTTTCCATATAAACCGCAGAGTTGTTAGCCATAGCCCTCTGAGGATTGGTAATCCAGAATTGGCCAAACTTAGCTTTTCTCATCTCTTCATCATCTAAATCAGATAAAGAAAGAAGAGCTGATCTTCTCACTCCCCCTGCCACCACACATTCACCTATCTTACAAATTATATCGTGCAAATCTATATTCCTTAATCTTTTACCTTGACGAGCTAAAATTCTTTGGCGAGCAAACTCTAAAAGAGATCTCAAAGGTTCAGGGCCAGATGCTCTACCTCCCATAGTTTTAAGCCTTGCTCCAGCTGGCCTAATTTTAGAAAAATCAAAGTCTATATCTTTCCCCTCAAACCAAGTTTTCAAACCTAACTTTAAAGCTTCAGCCCAGCCTTCTTTGCTATCTTCAATTACATAAGTAGGGAGCTTTTGGCCAGTCTGCCTTTTTACAATAGGAAACTGCTGAGCAAACTGGCTTTCAACTGAAAAGCCAACTCCAGTCCCACACATCAAAAGATACATAATTTCACCTAAATCCTCTATTTTAGTTGGAGCAATGAAAGAGCAGTTGTAAGCTGTAACATTGGTAGCATCACAAGCTTTGCCTGCTGACCACAAAAGCCTCATTGAAGGCATAACTTGCTGGTGCAAAATGGCCTTGTGAATCTTTGCATACTCTTCTTCGGTCAAAGCCTTACCTAACTTTTTCTTCATATAATCCATAAATCTTTGAACTGTCTCTATCCATGTCTCTCTTCTCCCCTCTTCTTCTATCCACCTGGAATAAGTTCGATAATAAACAAATTCACCTAATGGATTTCTAAAGTACTTTTTGCTTTCTTGAGCTAACTCTTTAACTCTTTGAGGAATCTCTCTTCTTAAAGCTCTAAGCTTAGCTCTTTCTTGGCGATATAAAATGTAAGCTTTAGCTGTCTTGGGAAACTCTTCTAAAATTAAAACCTCCTCTACTACATCTTGGATTTCTTCAATGTGAGGACGGTGATCTTTAGGATACCTTTTAGCTAACTCTTTAACTACAATCTCAGCTAATCTCTTAGGATCTTTTTCTAAATTGCCTTCCCCGGTAGCTTTCATTGCCTTGTAAATTGCTCTTTCAATCCTGCTTTGATCAAAAGGGACTATTCTTCCATCTCTTTTGATGACATATTCAAAGGGAGGTTTTTTGAGCATAAAAGTTAAGTTTTAATTAGTGTATTATAACTTTGGATGTAAGCTATCTGTCAAATCCCCTCTAAAATCAAAGCTTTTCTAAAATGGAAGTTAAAATTGCCTTGAAAATTAAAAGAAAAGAACCTGTGGAAAACTAAAACTTAAAATTTAACCTTTATTTTCTTAGCCTTTCTAAAGCTAAACTTTTAGCAACTTCCCTTGGAAAAGAGTTTTCTTTTAAAGATCTTTCTATAACTAATTTGGCAACTTGAGAAATTTTATCTTGAATTAACTCTTGCATCTCTTTCTCATCTCCTCCCTTAAACTCCACATAAGAAGAAATTACTCCGCCTGCATTAGCTACAAAGTCAGGCAAAACAAATATTCCTCTTTCCCAAAGCTCCTTTTCTATTTCTTCTCTCATTGGAATATTCCCAGCTTCAACTATAGCTTGAGCTTCAATTAAATCTTTATTCTTTGAGTGAATGACATCTGTAATTGAAGCTGGAATTAAAATCTCAACTTTAAGAGACCAAAATTCTTCTTCTGAAATTTTGGTGCCTTTAGGATATTCGGCTAAAGGCTTTCTTTGTTGAGCTAAATCAAAAAGTTCTAAATCAAAACCTTCTTTAGAATACAAAATTGCAGATTTGTCAGCTAAAGCTATAACTTTAGCCCCCATTTCAGTAAGAAACTTAAAGGTAAAGCTTCCCACATTGCCAAAACCATGAATTGCAACCTTTAAACCCTTAATTTCCAAACCTAAACTTTCAGCTAAAGTTTTTGTAGCTAAAGCTACCCCTAAACCTGTGCTTCCTAACTCATGAGGCAAACCTCCCAAACTTTTAGGCTTACCTGTAGCTGAATTGAGATTGTTTACAGCTTTAACAAACCAAGCAATTTCTTCTTCTCCTACATTCACATCTGGAGCTGAGACGTACAGGCTTTTATCTAAAAAAGGAGACAATGCTTTAGCAAACTCTTCTACCAGCTCTTTCTTTTTTTCCTTTTCCCCTCTCCAAACTATTCCTCCTTTAGCTCCACCAAAAGGTAAATCATAAAGAGCGGTTTTTAAAGTCATAATCCGAGCTAATCTAAATATTTCTTCCAAGTTTACTTCAGGTGTCATTCTAAAACCTCCTTTGCCCGGGCCTAAGGCGGTATTATCTATTACCAAAAATCCTTCTAAGTCAACTTTAGGGTTGTACACTCTAACTACATATTCAGGACCAAGATCATCTTTTAAAAGTTTAAATTCCATAGAGGCTTTTAATTTCTTCTTCTAAAAAATTTAACTCAACTACTCCTTTAATCCTTTTTAAAACCTTGCCTTTGTTATCTACTATTATTATCTCTGGAAGGTAAGTCTGAAACTCTCGATTCCAGATACCCAAAATATCGTAATCTAAGTTATACTTTTTCTTAATCTCTTTTAAATCTCCTATAATCTTTTCACAACTCTGACAACCTTTGATATAAGTAACTAAGATTAAAAAGCTTTCAGGTTCTCCTTGATATAAAGAACCTAAATCTATCTTTTCTTGGAATAAATCTAAAAATTCCCAATAAACTAAATATAAAGCAGCGAAGATAAAGCTTAAAATTAAGAGTGAAATTACCCCAGCTTTAAGAGCCTCCATCTTCTAAAGCCTTTTCTATTCGAGCTTTTAGAACCTCATAAGGTAGAGCTCCAGTAATCTCATCAAGCTTACCCGAAGGAGAAACTATCACTGTAAAAGGAGTACCTTGTCCTCCCGAACTAACTGCTTGTTGATATTCAGCTTGAACTTTATCTAAGTACTTTTTAGAATCGAAGCATTGCTTAAAACTGTCCATATCTACTCCTAATTCTTGAGCGAGTTCAAAATAAAGATCCCTTCCTAATCTATCTTGTTCTTCAAAGATCCTATCTGTAAAAGTCCAAAAAGCATCGTTTCCTCCTAATTCCGCAATGCATTCTGAAGCTAAAGCTGCAGGAATAGCTTCAGGATGAATTTGAGATAAAGGAAAATGTCTATAAACCCATCTCACTTTACCTTGAAACTCTTCTAAGGCCCTTTTCATTGTAGGATGGAACTTTTTACAAAAAGGACATTGAAAATCTGAAAACTCAATAAGAGTAACTGGAGCATTTTTTTCTCCTCTAATGTGATCTTCATCCTTAACCGGCAAGGCATTTTTAAGTAAAGACTCTCTATCTCCTTGCTGTTGCGCGGCTTGATCTAAAGAGAAATCAGATCCTACGGAAGAAGTTTTCTGATTATTAGAATAAATTACAGCTCCTGCAATGATTACTCCAGCTAATAAAATCGCTAATGGAACTAAATAGGGATTACCTTTTTCGCTCATATATCATTATTTTATTTTTAACTTTGCAGGTTAATTCCTAAAATTTCAGCTAATCTTTCCTTTTGAAAACCTATTATTATCTCCTCTGAATTATCATCTTTGTTAATAATGATCACAGGCACACCCATCTGCCCTGTCTTTTCAATCATCTCTTTAGCTGCTTCTTCGTTAGAAGCTACATCTAACTCTTCAAACTCTACATTGTTAGCTCTAAAAAACTCTTTAGTCATTTGGCAATAAACACAAGTTGGAGTAGTGTAAATTCTAACTTTCATATTCTTTGATTATTTCTCTTAAAATTTTAATCACTTTTCGACCTTTAGAGGTTAATTGATAACAACTTATTCTACCTCTCTTTTCTTTCTTAATCAAACCCAAAAGAGTTAAAGTTTTAAGCTGATGAGAAATGCAACTTTTAGAAGTTCTTAATATTTCAGCTATATCTGAAGGACAAACCTCTTTGCTTTTAGAAAAGACCATTATAACTTTAAATCTGGTTTCATCTTTAAACAAAGAAACTAAGC
>WFWQ01000023.1 GCA_015491015.1 Patescibacteria group bacterium
GATAAGATCTTTGCTTTAAAGAGAATTTTAGAAGAAGTTGAAATTTTAAAAAGAAAAGAAGAACCAACTTTTAACTGGGAAAATATAGAAGCAGAGCTAAAAAAGCTCTTGAAGACTAAAGAGCCAATTAAAAAGGTTGAAGCTTTTGATATTTCCAATTTGCAAGGTAAATATGCGGTAGGCTCTATGGTGGTTTTTATAGAGGGGAAAAGTAGAAAGGACCTTTATCGAAAGTTTAAAATCAAAACTCAACAAACTCCAGATGACTTTCAAATGATTAAAGAAGTTTTAGAAAGAAGGATAAAGCATAAAGATGAGTGGGAACTTCCAGATTTAATCTTAATTGATGGAGGAAAAGCTCACCTTTTAACTGCCCTGAAAGTCTTAACTAAACACCAATTAAAAATTAAACTTTTAGCTTTAGCTAAAAGAAGAAATATCCTTTACACTTTAGAAAAAGAATTCAGAGCCAAAGACTTAAAGGAAGAATTAAAAAGGTTCTTGCTGTGGGTTAGAGATTCAGCTCATAGATTTGCAATTTCTTATCATAAGCACTTGAGAAAGAAATCTCTTTTAAATTAAACCCTCAAACCCATTAGCTCTTTTACTTGAGCTAAGTTTTCTTGAGCTACTTCTTTAGCTTTTTCTGCTCCCTCTTTGAGAACTTTGATTATCTCTGATTCAGAATGCTCTTTTAAAGCTAATCTGAAAGGTTCAAGTTCATCAATTAAAAGTTCTGCCAAGCTCTTTTTGAGCTCTAAATAACTTTTGCCTTCAAAATCTTCTTCTACTTTTTTAATTTCTTTGCCAGAGATTAAAGCATAAATTAAAAGCAGATTTGAAATTCCAGGCTTCTTTAAAGGAGAAAACCTTATCTCTTTCCCAGAATCAGTTACAGCTTTTAGTATCTTTTGGTAAATTAAATCTGGAGGGTCAAACAAGCTAATATAACTTTGAGGATTATCTGTCTTGGACATCTTTTTAGTAGGATCAGTTAAGGATCTAATCTTTTCTCCTTCAGATAGAAAAGGTTTAGGCAAAGGGAAAAACTTTCCAAAAGTTCGGTTAAATCTTGAAGCTATTTCTCTGCAAAGCTCTATATGTTGAATTTGATCTCTGCCTACAGGCACAAGCTCAGCTCTGTAAAGTAAAATATCTGCAGATTGCAAGATTGGATAGTTTAAAAGCCCTGCTTTAGCTTGCTTGTGCTTTTTAACCTTCTCTTTGTATTGAGTCATCCTGGTTAAATCTCCTACTGGAACTAAAGTTCCCAAAAGCCAAGCTAATTCAGTATGCTCTGGAACCAAAGATTGCAAAAACAAAACACTTTTTTTAGAGTCTATTCCTGCTACCAAATAAGCCAAACAGGTTTTAACTATGTTTTTCTTCAAATCTTTGGGATTATAAGGGGTGGAGATAGCGTGAAGATCAACGATGCAATAAAAACATTGATGCTCTCTCTGCAATTCAACCCAAACTTTAATAGCTCCAAGGTAATTCCCTAAATGGATTTCTCCTGAAGGTCTGACTCCAGAAAAGACTATAGCCATAAAAGTTAAATTTAAACTTCTATAACTACAGGTAAAATCATAGGTCTTCTATGAGTTTTAGAAAAAAGAAAATCTCCTAACTTTTCTTGCAGAACTTTCTTAATATAAGCTACATCTGGGGCTTTTTTAGGCCTAACTAATTTGTTTACCGTTCTAACTGTCATCCTTCTAACTTCTTTCAAAAGCCCTTGAGATTCTCTCAAATAAATAAACCCTCTGGAAATTATATCTGGGCTAGATCTAACTTTTCCAGCTTGCACATCTATCACCACAATAATAACAAAGATACCATCTTGAGCTAAAGCTTGCCTATCTCTCAAAACTACCTCGCCAACATCCCCAACTCCTAAACCATCTACCATTACTTTGCCAGCTGGAACTTCTCCTATTACTTTAGCCTTTTGTTTGGTTAAGGATAAAACTTGGCCATTATCTAAGACGATAGTATTCTTTTCGGGAATCCCTAAAGATTGAGCTAACCTTGCGTGCTCCACTAGCATTGAGTATTGCCCGTGCATTGGCAAAAAGAAACGAGGTTGCATCATCTTAATCATTTCTGCTAACTCCTCTCTCTGAGCGTGCCCTCCAGCGTGAATATCCATCATCTTGTAATGGTAAACTGCAGCTCCTTGACGATAAAGCTGATCTTTTAGATATTGAACTGCTCTTTCATTTCCAGGAACTATTGAAGAAGAAAAGATAATTGCATCTTTAGGTCCTACACTTAAAAACCTATGTTCTCTCTGAGCTATTCTAACTAAAGCAGCGTTCTCTTCTCCTTGAGCTCCAGTGCATATAATAGTAACTTTTTGAGGAGGCATCTTTGAAGCTTCTTTAGCAGTAATTAAGGTTCCAGGTTTAATCTTCATATAACCTAACTTTCTGGCGATCTCTACATTAGTTCGCATCGAATACCCTTCAATAACCACATATCTGGAAAACTCTTCAGATAAAGTAATCAACTGCTGGATTCTGTTTAACAAAGAAGCAAAAGTAGCAGCTATAATCCTTTTATCTTTTTCTTTCTCAAAGATCTTCCTTAAATTCTCAAAAATATCTTTTTCAGATAAAGAATGCCCTTCTTCTTCTGCTCCAGTAGAATCTTGCATTAAAAGATCTACTCCCCTTTTTCCAATTTCAATAAACCTTTCTTTTTGGGTAGGTTCATCGTTAACTGGGTTAGAATCAAATTTAAAATCAGGAACATGAGAAATGGTAGCCACCGGAGTCTTAATCCAAAAGCCTAAATCTCCAGGAACGTTGTGATTTAACCTAAAAGCTTCAATGTGAAAGCTTCCTAAATTAATAGTATCTCCATCTCTAATTTCTTTAATCTTCAAAGGAGGGTGTTCGGGAAAATCTTCTTGGCGTTTTAAAACTATCCCTTTAGTCAACTCTGAAGCAAAGATTGGGAACTTGAAACCTATTTGAGGTAAAAGGTAAGGGATAGCTCCAATGTGATCGTAATGGCCGTGAGTCAACAAAATTCCAATTATCTTTTTGTTTTGTTTTTGAGCTTCCTTTAGATAGCTAACATCGGGGACAATGTAATCTACTCCCGGCGTAGTTTCATCAGGAAAAGTTAAACCCATATCTATAATTAAAATCTCTCCTCTAAACTCAATCAAAGTCATATTTCTACCTATCTCTCCCATTCCTCCCAAAGGGATAATTAGAACTGAATTTTCAGAAGAAAACTTCAAACTCATAATTTTTAACTAATAACTAACCACCTAATAACTAAAAACTTTATGAGTAAAGAGTGGGCAGGGTGGGATTCGAACCCACACAGCTCTTAAAAGCTACCAGCTCCTGAAGCTGGCGCGTCTGCCAATTCCGCCACCTGCCCTTTTTAACGAATAACTTTTTTGGTATAAATGTACCACTCTTGAATGTTCCAAAACCTTTTAGAAGGATCTGAAATTTTCCCTCCCTTAATTCCTTTAATTTTGCGATTAACATAAAAAGAATATTCCGGAAGATAAAGAGGCAAAGCAGGCGTCTTTTCTTCAAAAATATCTTCTAATTTTTGAAGCTCAGTTTTAACCTTTTCCAAGTTAGAAGTTTTTCTAATTTTTTCAATCAATTGATCTACTTCTTTGCTTTCTAAACCAGTAATGTTTAATCCTCCAGGTTTAGTTTGCAACGAATGCCAAAAAGGATAAAGATCTAATTTTAAGCCTAAAATTTGACCAAACAAAAGTAAATCAAAATTTCTGCTTTTTACTTTTTCTAATAAGTCTCCTAAAGGTAAAGCTTTGAATTCTACTTTAAAACCTACAGATTCCAAGTCCTCTCTAATAGATTTTGCTACCAACTCTAAAATTGGCTGATTAACAGTATAAAGGCTTACTTTAAGCTCTTGCTTTTCTGGTTCTTTTACAAAGCAAATTTGATTTAACTTTGCTCTCGTTCCAGCTCTAACCCTTCCTGTTCCTCTCTTTAAGTTTTGAGGATCTAAAATATCTTCTCTGTACTTTTCTTGAAATCTAATTACAGCTTTCAAAGTAAGTTGACCAAAATAGCCTGTAATTTCCCCTTCAGGATAAACTTCAGGATCTTTAGCTAAACACTCTTGAAGCTTTCTAACTTCCAATCCCTTAGAACCTAACTCTAAATCTTTAGTAAAAACAAAATCAGGCTTAGGGATGATTTCTTTAATCCTAAACTTGTTTCCTTCCTTGAGCTTAAATCCTGCTTCAGTTAATAAAAGTTCAGCTTCTACTTTATCTTGAATCAAAGGACTCACTTCTAACTCAAACCCATAAAACTCAGGAAGCAAAAAAGAATTAAAAATTTTTCCTTTACCTTCTAAGATCTTATTTAAAATTTTTTCTCTGTCTACTGCTTTAGCTATAGCTTTTCTTACCTTTACCTCGCTCAAAACTTCAGAATTAGTGTTCATAAAAAGTGCAAAGTATCTTGGCATCTCAAACTTGTACCTTTCAAAAAAGCTTAAATTAACATTTACAGGTTCTGTAATCCCTATTCCATCTACCTGTCCGGCTAGAGCTTTACTTAAGGCTGATTTGAAATCTTTGAAAAACAAAAGATTAATCTGATCAAGATAGGGTCCCTCTTGGTAATAATAAGGATTAGGTTCAAGCTCTATTTTCTTAATAAAACCTAAATCATCTTGTTCTATTTTTTTAACCCGGTAAGGCCCAGAGCTCACTGGTTTCAAATTGGCTTCAGCTAAATGAAACTCTTGAGGAGGAACATTTTCCCAAATATGCTTAGGTAAAACCTTAAAGGAAGCTAACTCTAAAAAAGAATTATAAGGCTCTTTCAATCTAAACAAAACCTTTCTCTCTCCTACCTTTTCTACTCCTATAGCTAACCAAGAAGCTAAGTTATAGCTTCTGTAAGCTGGATCTTTCATTATCTTAACTGTCCATACTACATCATCTGCAGTAATAGGCATCCCATCTGACCAAAAGATATTGTCTTTTAAGGTAAACTCATATACTTTGCCATCTTCGGAAACAGAATAATCTTTAGCCAACTCTAAAATCACATTACCTTGAGAATCAAAATCTACGAGCCCGTCAAACAAAATCTCAATTACAGCTCTTTCTGCATCCGAAGAAGCTAAAACAGGATTAATTATTCTCATTTCTCCTACAATAGCTTCAGTATACTCTCCACCTTTAGCTTTAATTTCTTTAGTTTCAAACCAAAAAGTAAAACTCAAGAAAGAAAAGAAAGAAATCAAAAACAAAACTAAGAAAATTGAAAACAAAATTTTATCTCTTTTATTTAGCTTTAAATTTTTGCCTAATCTAAAAAGAGAAAGATTGCTCACAGATTCTAAATCAAAAGGTTAACTATAGCTAAAGCTACAAAGATTGCAGCTAAAAAGACGGTAAAGATGTGTAAGTTCCTTTCTAACCCTCTTTTTACTAAAAAAGATTCCCCGCTTCCTCCAAAAGTAGAACCTAAAAGTTGGCCTCTCTGCTGTAATAAAATAGAGACTATCAATAAAGCTGAAACTAAAATTTGAGCTAAATTAATCCAGGGCATAATTCATTTCATAACTACATTAACCAAAAAAGAAACCAAAGAAACAATTAGAGAAGTTATTACTAAAGGTCCTATTCCTATAATTTTAAGTTCTGGAAACAAGATATCAACTCCCCAAACTATAGCTGAATTAATAATAAGGTTGAAAAGCCCAAAAGTCAAGAAAGTTAAAACCGGAAAGGCTACCAAATTAATCAAAGGTTTTAAAATAAAGTTTAAGATTCCTAATACTGAACCAGCTAATACAAAGAGGCCCAAAGATCCTTCAAAATCTACTTGAGAAACAAACCTTACCGCTAAATATAAACCCGCATTAGATCCTATTAAGTTTAAAACAAGCTTTTTAAGCATTAATTAAAGCTTTCAACTTGTTTAAAATTTGATCTTTAGTTGTTTCATCTTGAGCTTCAACTACTACTCTAATTACTTCTTCAGTATTAGAAGGCCTCACCACAAACCACCAGTCTTTACTTTCAACTTTTATACCATCTAAAAAAGAAACTTTATATTCTGGGATTAAAAAGTTTTTTTTAACTCTTTCTAAAACTTCCGCTCTAGAACTTACTTTAAAAGTCAAAATCTCAGAGTAAGCGTACTTAATATATTCCCGTGAAA
>WFWQ01000024.1 GCA_015491015.1 Patescibacteria group bacterium
AAACCTTTCTCTGGATTTAAAGCGGATTTCAACTTCAAAGCAGTTTCTGGTAAAAAAGGAGAAAGATAAAGAGCAATTTCAGCTAAGCTTTCTAAGAAAGATCTAATTTTAACTAAATCTTCTTCTTTGCCTTCCCAAAGCCTACTTTTATCTACAACTTCATCCCCAAAATGGAAAAAGTTCCACAAGCTTTCTAAAGCTAAGTTAAATTTAAAACTTTCCAAGTTTTCTTTAGTTAAGTTTAGAGATTCTTCAAGCTTAGCTAAGATCTTTGGATCCAAATTCTTTACTCTTTTTATCTCTTTGGCAAACTTTAAAGCTAAAGCTAAAATCCGAGCTACAAAGTTGCCAATCCCCTCAACTAAATCTCCCTGATATCTTTTTTCAAACTTTTCACTAGTGAAATCTCCATCCTCGGTGGGAGGAATTTCTTTTAAAAGAAAGTATCTAACCGCATCAGCTCCATAATTTGCAATCAGTTCAAAAGGATCTACTACATTTCCTAAACTCTTTGACATCTTTCTCCCTCCCACCGTAATAAAACCGTGAACCAATATCTTTTGAGGTAAAGGCAAGTTAGCTGACTTTAGCATAGCTGGCCAATAAAGGCAGTGAAACTTTACAATATCTTTGCCTATCAAATGTAAGTTAGCTGGCCAAAACTTTTCAAAAGTTTCTTCATTTCTACCAAATCCTATTCCAGTAAGGTAGTTAGTTAAAGCATCTGCCCAAACATAAATTACTTGAGAATCATCTCCAGGAACGGGAACTCCCCAAGGAAGCTTAGATTTTGGCCTTGAAAAGCTAACATCTTCTAAACCTTCTTCAATTAGAACTAAAAGCTCTTCTTTTTTTGAAGCAGGGATAATTTTAATTTCTTCCTTCAAAATTATTTTCTTTAAAAAATCTTTGTATCTTGAAAGTCTAAAAAAGTAATTTTCTTCCTCTAAAACCTCAGGCTCAATTTGATGTAAAGGACATTTTCCTTCTTGGAGTTCTCTTTCTAAGATAAAGCCCTCGCATCCTGAACAGTAAAGCCCTCGGTAAGCTTTCTTGTAAATATCTCCTGAAGATTCAAGTAAACCCCAAAGTTTAATTACTCCTGGCCAATGCTTATTTTTATCTGTAGTTCTTATAAAATCGTCGTTAGAGATGTTAAGCTTTAAAGTCAGCTCTTTAAATAAACTTGAGTTTTTATCTACAAACTCTTGAGGAGAAATTCCTTGTTCTAAAGCCTTTTTATAATTTTTAATTCCGTGCTCGTCGGTTCCGGTCAAAAAGAAAACTTCTTTTTTTAAAATCTCTCTTTGAAACCTGGCTATACAATCTGCTTGCACTAACTCCAACGCAAAACCTAAATGGGGAGCCGAATTAACATAAGCTATGCTGGTTGTAAGATAAAACTTTTCCATTTGGACAAGTCTTAAATTTATTCTAAGTCTTGGAGTGGAATTTTTATCACTCCTCCCTCTTCTTCTGGAATTTTGCCCTTTCTTAAATCTGAAAAACCTTTAAGAAACTCTATCCCCACAGCTAGCATTGGAATAGCTAAAATAGAACCTAATACTCCCCACAAAGAAGCTCCAATTGAGAAAGCAACCAAAGTTAAAACGGGAGAAAGCCCCACAAATCTTTTAGTCAAGAGAGGAGTTATGGCATTGTTTTCTATTTGCTGAACTATTACAAAAGCCAAAAGAGCTAAAAAACCAAGTTGAGGTTCTTTTAGTGCAGGGAGAACAAAGATTAAAATCCCCGAGATAAATGGGCCTAAATAAGGAAGGAAGTTTAAAATGGCAGAAACTATGGAAAGTGAAACCGCAAACTCAAGATTCAAATAAGAAAAGGCAATAAAGCATCCAAAACCAATAAAAAGAGAGGCTAAAACTCTACTTAAGAACCAAAGGCTAATTTTAGTCTTTGCTCTTTCTAAAATTTTCACTATTTCTCCCTCTATTTCAGGAGGAGCTAAAAGAGAAACTACACTTTCTATGGGGCGCTTTTCTAAAGAAAAGAAAATGCCAGTAAAAATCACAAACAAGGTAGAGAGAATACCTCCAAAGATAGAAAAAATTGCAGTTAGCACACTTTTAGAGGAAGCTAAAAGATAAGATTGGATCTGATTTATAAACTCTTCAAAGTTTCCAAAAGAAGATAAACCTAACTCTTTAAAAGGAGGGGCAACTTTCTCGATATAAGAAGGTAAAAGCTGAGTAATCTTTTGAAGTTCTAAAACTAAAGGAGGAAGGTAAAGATAAAGCAAAGTTCCTAAAATTAAAAAGAAACCTCCGTAAGTTAAGACTGCAGAAACTGATCGAGGAACTCTTCTCTCTTCCAAAAACTCTATGATTGGAGAAAATAACATTGAAATTACCAAAGAAAACAAAACTAAAATTAAAAGATCAGAAAGCCTATAAATTAACAAAACTAAAAAGAGAGAAACAGCTATTTTAGCTATTGAGGACCAGGAGATATCTAAAATAAATTTTGGAGAAGTTTCTTGCATATTAAAAGAAATCTTCAAGCTTGAGTTTTTCAACTTTTCCTATTAAAGCTAAATAAAAGTTTTGAGGCAAGAAAAGTTCTTTAGCTAACTCTAATATTTCTCCTTTTTGAACTTTATCTATTTTAGCATACTCCTGATGAGGCATTAATACTTCTCCTCTCAAAAGCTGTTGGACTCCCAAATACTTAGCCCAAGATTCAGAAGTTTCTAAACTCAAAGCTAATCTACCTTTCAAAGCTTCTTTAGCTCTTTCTAATTCTTCATCTAAAACTTCCTCCTTAGTCATTCTTAAGTGTTCCTCCAGGATAACTTTCAAGGCTTCTTCTACTTTATCTAAGCTCACTCCTGCTTGAGTTAAAAGATATCCTGAATCGGTATAAAGTTGGGTTTGGGTAGAAATATAGTAAGCTAAACCTCTCTTTTCTCTGATTTCTACAAACAACCTTGAACTCATCAAACCCCCTAATATTAAAGCAAGCAAGACTAAAGGATATTTTTTTTCTTCAAACATTGAAAAGGCTCTAACTCCTAAAGCTAAGTGGACTTGCTCTGTCTCTTTAAACTCTATCTTTTGAGCAGGACCTAAAGTTAAAGACTGAGGAGATCTTAAATTAAACCTGGGTAAAGAACTATCAAAGAATTGAAAATAATCTTTAACTAATTCTAAAGCTTTGTCCTTATCAAAGTTGCCAGTCAAAACTATCAAAGAGTTAGGTCCTTTAAATTGAGAATTAATGTATTTTAAAAGATCCTCTCTTTTCAAAGCTTTCAAGCTTTCTTCTCTACCTATCACTGGCCATCCTGATGGCTGATCTCCAAACAAAAGCTCTTCAAATAGATCTTCAACATGCTCTTGAGGGATATCTTTGTACATCCGCATTTCTTCTAAAATTACCAACTTTTCTTTCTCTAACTCCTCTTCTTCCAATAAAGGATTAAAGATAACATCTGAAATTAGATCTAAAGCCTTCTCTAAGTTTGAGCTTTTAACCTTAATCCAAAAGCCAGTAAATTCTTTGCTGGTAAAAGCATTGTATATTCCTCCGGTAGAGTCTAACTCTTGAGAAATAAGCAAGGGAGAAGGCCTTTTCTTAGTTCCTTTAAAAGCCATATGTTCTACCAAGTGAGAAATTCCATTTTGCTCTTTGGTTTCTGCTTTAGATCCAGTCTTAATTAAAACCAACAAAGTTAAAGCTAAAGTACTTTCAAGAGGATAAAGCAAAACTTTAGCTTTGTTATCTAATTCTACTATTTGGTAGGACATTTTAGCTTTTCTTTTAAAATTGAAATTAAATTTTGAATCTTCACTCTTTCTTGATAAGTTGTATCTCTGTCTCTTAAAGTTACAGTGTTGTCTTTTAGAGTTTGAAAGTCTACAGTTACTCCAAAAGGGGTTCCAATTTCGTCTTGGTAATAATATCTTTTTCCAATGTTGCCTCGAGAATCAAAAAAGGTGTTAAAGTGACAGATTAAAAGCTCAAAAACTTCTTTAGCTTTCTTAACTAACTCAGATTTATTAGCTAAAAGAGGGAAAACTGCAACCTGAAAAGGGGCCAAATAAGGAGGCAAACTTAAAATTATTCTTCCTTTTTCTTCTTTGTAAAAGGCTGAAAGCAAGGCTAAAAAGGTTCGGTCTAAACCAAAAGTAGGCTCAATAACATGAGGAATAAAAGATTTGCCCTCTTTAGGATCTTTAAAGCTTAAATCTTCCCCTGAAACTTGAGAGTGTCTTTTTAAATCATAATCGGTTCTATAAGCTAAACCGTAAAGCTCTTTAAATCCAAAAGGAAACTCAAATTCTAAGTCTTCTGTATGTTGAGAATAAAAGGCTCTTTCTTCAGAAGTGTGTTCCCTCCATCTTACTTTTTCTTTAGGGAGTTTTAGCCAGTTAAAAGTCCAATCTTCTATTTCTTTTTTCCACTTCAAGAAAAGTTCTTGAGGATCATCTTTTTGAGGATTAAAAAAGTATTCTATTTCAGCTAAGTTAAACTCTAAAGTCCTGAAGATAAAGTTTCCTTTAGTAATCTCATTTCTAAAAGCTTTGCCTTGTTGAGCTATACCAAAAGGAAGATTGTGCTCTAAATTAGGATTTAAAATCCTTAAAGAGTTGATTACATTTTTAAAGTTTACAAACATCCCTTGAGCTATCTCTCCTCTAAGGTAAGTTGTATTTTGTTTTTCTGGTAAAAGGCCAACTTTAGTTTCAAAAAGCAAGTTAAAGTGGCGAGGCTTTGTCCAATTAAACTCTTTGCATTCAGGACAAGGAATTTGATTTGAACTAATCATATCCTCTAACTTTTCTAAAGGCAAACCTTCAACCTTAACTTCTTTATTTTTAGAAGCAAAAAAGTTTTCAATTAAGTGATCAGCTCTTATTCTCAACTTACATTTTTTGCAGTCTACAAAAGCATCTTTAAAATGTTGAATATGACCTGAAGCTTCCCAAACTCTTGGAGACATTAAGATAGCGGTATCTAATCCTATAATCTCAGGTTTGCAATGTACAAATTTCCTCCACCACAAATCTTTAATATTCCTCAAAAGCTCAACCCCTAAAGAGCCATAATCGTAGGTGTTAGCTAAACCTCCATAAATTTCAGAGTTAGGAAAGACAAAACCTCTTCTTTTAGCTAAAGCTACAATTTTTTCCAAAGTAACTGACATAAACTTTTAAATATTATTTTGAACCTTAGCTTTTTCTTCAGGCAAGTTTTCGCTTCCTTGCAAAGAAGTGTCTAAACTACCTAACTTAACTTCAACTCTCTTTCCTGTCCAAGTGTCTTCTCCTTCTAAGGAAGTAGATAAGATCAAAGGGGCAATTTTACCGTCAAGATCCTTAGTTGGCAAAAGCTTAACTTGAAAAGCTAAAGAGAGAGGTTTTAAATTCTCAAAGTAGCCGGTACCCGCTGGAACTTTGCCAACATCCCAAATCAGCTCTTTGCTTTCTGAATCAAAAACAATGTTAACTTTTTGAGGAAAAGTTTTGCCCGTGAATTCTACAAAGGGTGGAAGTTTAGCTCTAACTTTTACATCTTTTAGATCTGAAAACAAAGTTTTAATTTGCCAAATTATAGTATAAGTAGTAGGTACTCCAACTTTGGGAGGGATAGGGCCTTGATTTCCAAATACCTCATCTTGGTAAAAGCCTTTTTGTTGAAACTCTACTTTAGCCCCAATTTTGGTAATAAACTCTTCTCTGCTGTGAGAAACAATAACTTCATTTTTTACAAAATGATCTTTATCTTGAGGACTTTTCATTTCCCACTTGTCTTTAAGCTCAATCCAAAATTCAACCTCTCCTTCTTCTTGAGGTTCTAAGTAAGCTAACTGTGGTAGATCTCTGGAATCAAAAATTAAAGTATTATCCCCTAACTTAAACCTTCCTTTTTCGGACTTTAAAGTATTAAAATCAAAAGCCTCACCTTCCAACTTTACAATTAAAAATAGATCTTTCAAGGCAGATCTACCAATATTTTTAAATTTGATTTTATAATGAAGAAGATCCCCAGGCTCTGCAATATATTTGGGATTGCCATTAATTTCTTGAAAAATAAAGATTTCAGGAGAAGAGAGCTCTGTAATCTTAGAAACCCTCTTTAGTTCTATAGCTTTATCTCCTTTCCAAAAGATAGCTCTAGCTTTAACTACTCTTTTTTCTCCAGATCTACCTCTAAATATACCTACAATATTTATCCTTCCTCCTTCCGCTTTGCTTAAAGGGCCAACTTTCCATTCTGATTTATCTAAAGATGCAGGTTTAATAGCAATCAATTCAAAGTTTGCAGGATATTCTATCTGAATTCTTACATCATCTAAAAGATAATCTGCATTGGAAAAGTAATTAATGTTAAAAGAAACCTGGTTACCAATGCTAACTTTAGAAGGTAAATCTATTTCTAAGTTAAAAGGTAAACTTTCTATTAGAGAGATTTTAGAGCTTTCTAAAGTAAACAAAGACTTCAAACCTTTAGGCCTAAAAGAAAGCCAAACTAAAGCTTGATGTTTACTTCCTAACTCTCCCAAAGCTATAGCAGGAAAAGTAAAGGTAAGCTCTTGTTTAGGATAGATAACCTCTATCTTTCTGGAAATATTAACTTCTGAAGGAAAATCAAAACTTTCAGGATACTCAAACCTTAAATTAACATCTTCTAACTCAAAGTTACTCAAATTTTTCACTTTAACTAAATACTCAAACTCTTTGCCAAATTCTAAAGAATCTGGAGCTAAAATTTCTAAAATCACATCTCCTTTGGAAAAACTATTTTGGTTCCACCAAAAATAAATAGCCCCTCCTAAAATAACTAATCCTACTATAATTAAAACTTGCCTAATTTGCATATTCTAAAAAGTTAAAAAGTTTTAAAAGCTCAGTTTTAAACTTTTGTTCGTGATCTTTTAAAAAGAAAAGATTAAAGAAAGTCTTCAAGTTTCCTTTAAATCTATTCTTACAAGCTGAACATAAAAAGTCTCCTTCTTCGGTAACCCAGAGGATCTCTTCTTTATCTAAAATATTTTGCCTACAAACTGCACATTTTTCAAGTAATTCTAAGTATTTAAG
>WFWQ01000025.1 GCA_015491015.1 Patescibacteria group bacterium
TTCTATTTCTTCGGTAGAATATATCCTAAGAAAGGTTGAAGAAGTTCTTAAAGGAGAGTTGGAATAAAATTAACTTTTTATTTTATGGATGTAGAAAAACTTAAAGCTTTAAGATCTGCTACCGGTTTACCTTTTTCTGAATGTAAAAAAGCTTTAGAAGAAGCTAAAGGAGACTTAGATTTAGCTTTAAAAAAGTTGCAAGAAAGGGCTAAATTTGAAGCTGAGAAAAAAGGTGCTAGAGAGACTAAAGAGGGAATAATTACTTGTTATGTACATTCTAACTCTAAACTTGGAGTTTTAGTTGAGCTGCTGTGCGAGACTGATTTTGTAGCTAAAAGCGAAGAGTTTAAGAAATTAGCTAAAGAAATAGCTTTGCAGATAGCAGCTTTAGATCCTAAATTTGTTAGTCCCGAAGATATTCCCGAAGAATACTTAGAAGGAGAAAGAAGGTTAATTGAAGAAGAATTAAAGGATATTCAAGATCCGCAAATATTTAAAAAGGCTGTAGAAGGGAAACTTAAAACTCTTAAAGAAGAAATTTCTCTTCTTTCTCAGCCTTGGATCAAGGATCCAAGTAAAACGGTTCAAGATTTAATTCAAGAATATATTGCTAAGTTTGGAGAAAATATTAAAGTAGGAAGATTTGTGAGGTTTCAAATTTAATGGATATTATAACTTGGTCTAAAATAGGCATGGTAGTGGGAGTTTTGGGAATGGCTTTAGTTTTAGTTAAAAATCTTTCTTTGAGTTTTCCTTCTAAATTTAAAGGTTTAAGATTCCTTCTCTTCTTAGAAAAGCTCTTATCTCGAGTTAAAATTTTTATCTTGAAGCTTGAAAATCAGATCGATCATATTATAAGATTCCTCAAGAGAGAAAGAAAGAAACAGATATTAGATAAAAACTACTGGGAAAAGTTGAAAAGAGAATAAAGCCACCCTAGCTCAATGGGTAGAGCAACCGCTTTGTAAGCGGTAGGTTCCGGGTTCGAGTCCCGGGGGTGGCTCTTTTTAATTTCCTCTCTTTTAGATTTTTGTTATAATTATCTTTAAATGGTAGATTTCAATTCTCTTTTTCAAGGTTTAAAACATAGGTTAGCAACAGATAAGATCTATCTTTATTTGCTGATAGGATTTTTAGCTTTCCTGTTTATTTTTGCTTTATATTTTTTATTTTTTAAGAAACCACAACCTAAAGTTACTCTACCTCCTGGATTCTTATCTTCTGGGTTGATAGCTTATTGGCCAATGGAAAGTTTAAAAGGTAATTGGGTTAGAGATTATACCCAAAACAATAACCATCTCATAATAAGAGGAACTCCAGGCTTGGAAGCAAAAGGAAAAGTTGGAAGTGCTTTAAGGTTTGATGGAAGAGATAGTTTTTTGCAATTAATATTTAATCCTTCCTTTAATTTAAAAACAGATTTGAGTATAGAAGGATGGTTTAAGGTAGAGGGAGCAGCGGAACAAAACCTCTCGCCCTTTGGATTAAAAGGATATCAATATAAAAAACTTTTGGTAATCAACAATCCTAATTACACTGAGCTTAAAGACTTTCAAGTTAGAATAAGGATAAATACCAAAGCTTTAATTAGCACGGGAAGAATGAGGGAAGATTGTAAAGATGTTCGATTTACGGATTCAGATGAACTAACTTTGCTTGACTTTTGGTTAGAGAAAGGATGCAATACCGAATCAACTCTATTTTGGGTTAAAATTCCCTATTTACCTCCTAACTCTAAGAAGAATGTATTTATTTATTATGGCAACTCAAAAGAAGAGGAATCGTTGTCTTCTTATCAAAAGGCTATGGAATATCCTCCTATTCAATGGTGGAAAAAAAGGTTAAGTATAGCTGAGGCGGTGGGCATTCATAAGACAAGAAATATCTTTTTAGTATTAGAAAAGTCTCTTAATTCTTCATCTTCTTGGAAAATTGAAGTTATAAATTCTCAAGGAGAAACTTGGAGGTTCCCTTATAGGCCTGAAGTTTATAGAGGAGCTATTTTAGATGGTTACTCTTTAGGGGACGCAGTTCTAATAGGCGGTTATCAAGAAAGGGGAGGAGATAGAGAATGGAGAGCAGAAATAGTCAATGCCGATGGAAGAATTTCATGGTGGTTTAATAAGAACTACTCCTCAGGCCCCGATGAGATAACTGCTGTAGCTGTAGATAGAGAAAATAACATTATCTTAGCTGGATACGATTCTGTTCCAGGAGATCCTCAGTGGAGAGTGATCAAGGTTTCTCCTCAAGGCAAGATAATGTGGGAGTATAAGCTTAATCCTTCTTCGGGTTCAGATGCTATTACCGATGTAGCAGTAGATTCTAAAAACTTTATTATAATCTCAGGATACGATAAAGCTTTAGGGCACGATAGATGGAGAATAGAAAAACTTTCTCCTGAAGGAGAGTTAGTTTTCAGCTATAGATTAGATATCTCAGACTTTTCGGATGTTCCTTTAGCTTTGGCTTTGGATTCTAACGATAACATTATTGTAGGAGGTTACGATTACTTTTTAAAAAATGGTAGCTGGAGAATAATTAAGCTTTCTCCCGATGGCAAGAGAGTTTGGCAGTGGTACAAGAACTTTTCTTCCGGTGACGATGAAGTTAGATCAGTAGTAGTTGATGATAAAGATAATATTATCGTGGGAGGGGTTACCTTTGAGGGAGGGAGATTAACTTCTAAAGTGATCAAGTTTAATCCCCAAGGAAATAAAATTTGGGAATTAAATGTGGAAGGCTTAGATAGCGCAAATTTAAGAGATTTGGCAATAGATAGAGATGGAGGAATTTTAATTTTAGCTGATAGTTTGGAGGGGGGAACAATAGAGGTGGTTAAAATTGGCGAAAGAAAACCTGTAGAAAGAGAACCTCTGGTAGTTGAAACCGAAGATTTCTTAGTTAAACCTTTAGGTGAAAATAGTATCATTCAAAAGCCAGGATCTTTTAGGGTATCTGCAGCTTTAGATAAGATGGCAGGTTTTATAGGATTTAATGCTATAGCTTATAACATTGAGCCCTTAAATTGGTACCACTTTGCTTTGACTTACGATGGAAAGAGATTGAACCTCTATTTAAACGGAAAGTTGGTAAATACCCGACGAGTAGTTGGGAATATTCCTCAAAATAGAAACAATATTTACGTTGGGTATAACTTTAGAGGGTTGATTGATGAGCTTAAAGTTTACAACCGAGCTTTATCTCCAGCTGAAGTTAAAGCTTTGTATAACTGGAGTTGGAAAAGGTAAGGTTAGAGTTGATGGCTAAAAGATTTAAAGTTCACTGGGAAGTTTTAACTAAAGAACAAAAAGAGCTTTTACCTAAGCTTAAGTTTCTTAAAGAAAAAGGGTTTTACTTAGCAGGGGGAACCGCTTTGGCTTTACAGATTGGCCATAGAACTTCTATAGATTTTGATTTTTATAATAGATCTGAATTTGATAGTGAGATATTCTTTAAAGAGATGAGTGCAATTTTCCCAAACATAAAACAACTTCAGTTAGCTGAAAATACTCTAAAAGTGATGATTGGGAGAACCGAATTAAGCTTTTTTTATTATCCTTATGATTTAATCAGACCTAAAGTTGCTATTGATGTGGATTTAGCTTCAAAAGAAGATATCGCTGCCATGAAACTTTTAGCTATTGCTTCTCGAGGAGCAAGGAGAGATTTTATTGATCTTTACTTTTTGATTCAAGAGTTTGGAATTGAAAGAATTTTCGATTTTTTAAAGGAAAAATATCCTCACTCTAATGCTTACCATGCTTTGGTGGGATTGACTTATTTTGAAGATGCAGATAAAGATGTAAGAACCAAAAGATTTAAGCTGTTAAAGGAAGCTCCAAGCTGGAAATCAATGAAAAAATATTTTATAAAATTAGCTGATGATTTAAGAAAAAGTTATTTTAAAATTTAAAAATCTATGGCTTTAAA
>WFWQ01000026.1 GCA_015491015.1 Patescibacteria group bacterium
GCAAAGATTCTTTAGAAAGATTAAAACAAGAGCTGAAGAGATTGGAAACTGAAGAAAGAAAGAAGATTTCAGAAAGGCTAAAGAAAGCTATCAGTTTTGGAGATTTATCTGAAAATGCAGAATACGCTATTGCTAAAGAAGAGCAAGCTGAATTAGAAAGAAAAATCTTAGAGTTAAAAGTTAAAATCTCTAAAGCTGAAGTTGTTGAAGAGAGAGATTTTTCTAAGATTACTTTAGGCTCTAAAGTTAAAATAGAACTTGAAGATGGCAAAATCTTAACCTTTGAAATTGTAGATTCAGATGAAGTTAACCCTTCAGAGGGCAAAATCTCTTTAGAATCTCCTTTAGGAAAAGCTTTAAAAGACAAATCTAAAGGAGATCAAATTCTGCTTCCTTCAGGAAAGAGAGGAAAGATTAAAGATCTGCTTTAAAATATTTTGACAACCTATTTTTTCTTGAGTTAAAATTGAAATAAAGTTAAAATTTAAAAAGATAAATGAGTTTAAAGAAAGATACATTGATTCCAATAAGTTTCTTTCTCTTATTTGGGTTTATTCTTGTTATTTCCGCTCAAACTTTCATAGAGCCAACTTCATCTCCTCCCGAAGGTAATGTTTACCCTCCTTTAAACACTGGTCCTGAGCTTCAAATAAAAGAAGGGCCTTTTGGCTCTTTAACTTTAGGAGGAAAAGGTTTTGTTGATGTTTGTGCAGACAACGATGGAAGGTTAGTAAGGTGTGCCTCTTCTATTTACTGCGCAGGTTCAGGTCCTACTTCAATTTCCATTGGTTATTCTTATTTAAATTCTGAAAATACTTCTCTCTTTAGAGAAGATACCCTCTTGATTACTTTTCCTGGAAGTTCTGGCTCTGGAACCTATGTAGATGAAGGTTTAAGCTCTGATACTTTTTACACTTATTACTTAAGGCAAGGAACCTCACCTACCTCTCCTCTTTTAGATCAGGTAACTTGCAAAACTTCAGAACCAGGATTTGATTTCCTTTTAGATGTTTTTCCAGAGAATATTATCTTATCTCGAGGTGACACTTCTACTTTAACCATTAGAGCTGAGCTTTTAATTGGCCCTGCTGAGCAGTTAACTTTTCAAATTAGAGGCTTGCCTCAAGGAGTTTCAGCTACTTCTCCTCCAGCTTGCACTCCTACTTGTTCTGTGGAAGTTGATCTTTTAGCTTCAGAAACTGTAGAAATTGGGACTTACCAGCTTACAGTTGAAGCTTCAGGAGGCGGGGTTAAAAAGGTTAAAACTGTCAATTTAGAAATCGTTCCTTTTCAACCTTTCGTTTATAACCAAATAGCTATAAATGCTGATTCTCCCATTTCTATAGATATGGCAACAGAAAAGGTAGGCTATTTAACTTTTAAAGATAGTAATTCAGGCAGAATAAATTTATTTAAAACCGTGAACGGTGGAGAATCTTGGGGAGAGGTTAAAGGATACACTCCTCGAGATTTTGTCTTTGCTCCAGCTTCAGATATATTTTGTAGTTTTTATTCTTCTGATAGTTGGAGCAGGCCTTCTTCTGTCTCTTATTGTAAATATTCTAGATATTTAGGGAACCTTAACTCTCTTCAATTAACAAGGAAAAGCATTTATTCTTATCCCTATTATCCTTATCCCAATGTTTACTTGGTGTCAGGATTGAGGTCGAAATCTAAAAGTGTGCGATATTCTTTAGATTTTTCAAAATTTTTACCTAAAATAGGTTATGCTCAAGATGCTGAAAATTTGTATTTTATATTTCCTAATTATTCTTATGATTATAACACTCAAACTTACACTCAATATTTGAGATTTTATAAATGGGGAAATCCTATCTCTGAAAAAGTTTTAGACCAGGTTCCCTATCTGTCTTCATTAGAATATAGAAAGCCTTATCTCTTTGGTAAAATTGAAGGTTTTAATAACTCAGTTTACATAGCTTATGTTAAAAGAGATGCTTCCAATCCTGAGCAGGGAGAGTTAAAGTTAGCTAAATCTACAGATTTTGGTTCTTCTTTCCAAATTAAAACTTTAAAAACCGATGTAGATCCAGATTATCCTATAGGGTTGAAAGTTATAGATGACAATGAGTTAGTTATAGTTTACGCTCGAAAAAACTCAAACCAACCCCCTTATATGGTTATGTTAACCTCTCAAGATGGAGGTTCTACTTTTAAAGAAACTTTGGTTAGAACTTTTCCAGTTGATTTTTCTGCAATTAGTGTAGATGCTCTTTCTATCAAAAGAATTTGGATCCTTTATCTTACTAAAGATACCAAAGAGCTAATCTTAGCTAAATACTCCCCTCAAATCTCACCTTATCCTCCTTACCCTAAAGAAGATTTCCAAGTTCAATACTTAGATAATTCCGCAGAAAATCTTTCACCTTCTTTAACTCAAGATCCAGAAGGAGGCAACCTTTACATTATTTACCAAGATTACAATCCTCAAAATCCTAATCAACTTACCCTTAAGCTTTTAGAAAGCACCAACTCTGGCCAAAGTTTCACTTCAACTCAACTTGGAGGTTACTATTTTCCAAGTGCTTCTTCAGTAAATTCCATATTCAGAAACTCTCTCTTTTCTATGATTACTAAAGAATTTAATCAGAAAACTCTTTATATATCTCTTAGAGAAATAACATCACCAATTTATTCTCAGATCTTCACCTACTCTTTACCTTCTTTAAATCCAACTAGAAGGAATCCTATTAGAGTAGGATTAGGAAGGAATGCAAATTACCTTGAACCTGGTGAGCGAAGAGAATCTAACTTTATTTCTCTTCTTAGAGCTGGAGGGAGAGGTGCTAAGGTTGCTTCTCAATATAATTCAGGATGGGGGGGTCCAAGTTCTGCTTTATATTTTTATGATCCAAAGCCTGGAGGCTACAAGCTGATAACTTCTTGCAAGTATTGTTACTTCATTCTCTCTAACTCAAGTTTAGCTACTCCAGATGGCGAAACTTTGTATTTAGCTGTTTATGAGATGCAAGAAGGGGATCTTTGGTTTTTCAAGAGCATAGATGGTGGCATAAGCTGGTCTTCTCCAGTCAGAATAGATAAGCTTTTTGATGTAGGCTATTTAGCTTCCATAGGAGTTTGGGGCAACAATATTTACATAGCTTACATAGATTCAACTTTTAGCCGTTTAAAGTTAGCTAAATCTACAGATGGAGGTAATAGTTGGCAAATAGGAGTGGTAGATAGCAGAATTGATGTAAGAAGGCCTATAGAGATTAAAGTAGTAGGTCCAAATGAGATAATTATAGCTTATGGGGATATGGGAGCTCACGGAGAGACTTACTTAACTGTAGCTAGATCTTCAGATGGAGGAAGGACTTTCCAATACCACACTGTTTTAGATACTCCTTTAGACTTTTATGGATTAGATATGGAAGCTAATTCTTTGAACGAAATATACATAGTTTTCAATGAATACGACGCTTTAGTTGATAAGTATAAGATTGGCTTTGCCAGATTGGTAAAGTAATTTTATAAAAATGAACTTCAAAGATTTTTTCAAAAAGCCTGAAACTTTAGCTTTATCTTTTTTGCTAATTTCTATTTTGTTATTTTTATCTTTAATTGGGTTTAAAACTTTGATTTTCAAGCAAGTTCAAGTTAAAACTCCTTCTAACTTTCAAAAAGTTAGTTACCAAACTTTTACCCCTCCTCAAGAACCTCCTCTTTTCACTAAAACTTATTTTGTCAGTATAACTTTAGATGCAGTTTCTAATCTTGAAGAGAGGTTTATAGTTAAGTTAGGAGAAAAAGTAGAGATAATCTTTAATAACTTAACTTCTCAAACTTTAAAATTTGAGCCAACTTTAGAAAGCCAACAAAAGTTAAACCTCTCTTCTTTTGAAATTCCTCCTTTACCTTCGCCAGAACCTTCTTCACCAAATTTACCTTTTGAAGAACAAACAAATTCAGAGTTCCAGCCTCCTATGATTTCTTTTTCAATAGCAAGAGATAAATTTAAAATTGATCCTAACCAAAAAAGCTTAACCTTCAATTTAGGAGAAGTAAAAGATAGAAAGAATAAAACTTTAAAGAAAGTAGAGCTAATTATTTATCCTTAAAGAGTGAGTAATTGAGATTGACTTTTAGCTCGAAATTTTTATATAATGAAATTGCCCCTCAAAGAGAGGGGATTTTAAAATAGGATTTTTTATGAGGTTTAACTTTCAAAGGGCTTTAGAATATTTAAAAGAAGTAAAAAGAGAGCTTAAAAAGGTTAACTGGCTAACTTTTAGAGAAGCTTTTAATTATGCTTTAGCTGTAATATTGATAACTTTTTTAGTAGCTGTATTTTTGGGAACAGTTGATTATTTGGTGACTTTATTTTTGAAGAAATTTATTCTTTAAACTTTTATGGCCAGGCAAAAGATCCCTCCTAAAAGAGCTTGGTATGTAATTCACACTTATCCTGGATACGAGGAAGCGGTGAAGAAAAATTTAGAGCAAAGAATAGAATCTTTGGGTATGGAAGATAAGATCTTTAATGTTTGGGTACCTAAGGAAAAAAAGATAAAGATTAAAGGTGGGAAAAGGGAGGTAGTTGAAGAAAAGATTTATCCAGGTTATGTTTTTGTAGAGATGATAGTTACCGATGATTCTTGGTATGTAGTTAGAAATACTCCTAATGTTACAGGATTTGTTGGAGCAGGGACTACTCCCATTCCTGTTTCTCCCGAAGAAATTCAAAGGTTAAAAGAAAGATCTGAAGTTAAAGAACCAGAATACAAATTAGATGTTAAAGAAGGAGATATTGTAAAGATTGCAGATGGCCCTTTTAAAGGTATGGAAGGTAAAGTATCAGAAGTAGATAAAGAGAAAGGTAAAGTTAAAGTTTTAGTTAATGTTTTTGGCAGAGATACTCCCGTGGAGTTAGATTATCTTCAAATTAAAAAGATTTAAAACTATGGCTAAAAAGATTGCAGCTAAAATTAAAGTTCAAATTCCAGGAGGGCAAGCTACTCCTGCACCTCCGTTGGGTCCTTCTTTGGCTCAATATGGGATTAACATTTCAGAATTTTGCCAAAAGTTTAATGCTCAAACTCAAGACAGACAAGGTTTGGTTTTGCCTGTAGAAATTACAGTTTACGAAGATAGAAGTTATGATTTTGTAATCAAGCAACCTGTAGCTTCTCAGTTAATCAAGAAAGCTTTAGGAATAGAAAAGGGATCTGGAGAGCCTAATCGCAAAAAGGTTGGCAAGATTACCAGAGCTCAATTAAGGGAAATAGCTAAGCAGAAGATTCAAGATATGAACACAGATGATCTTGAAGCTGCGGTAAGAATGTTAGAAGGCACCGCTAAAAACATGGGAATTGAAGTGGTAGATTAGCTTTTTGACATTTGGTTTAGATTTAGAGTAAAATTATAATGCCCTGCTGGATGAAAAGTAGGGTCTGGAACTGCTCTTTAACACGGGAACCCTACATTGGTGCTTCCTGAGGGAAGCACTTGCGGGTACCCACTTGAAGTTTCACCAGACGCTTACTGCATCCAGCAGGGTTTTTAAATTTAAAAGCTTATGCAAGATCCTTATAAAGTTAGAGAAGTAGAGTTTTTAGGGTGTAAGATAGACTTGTCTTTGAAACCTTTCATTCCTCGGCCTGAAACCGAAGAGATGACTTTGTGTGCTATTCAAGAGATAAAAGAAGACATAGCCAAGAAAAAGTTGAACAAAGTTTTCTGCTTAGATTTGTTTGCAGGTTCAGGGTGTATTGGAATAGCAATTTTAAAGCATATCAAAGAAGCTTTTGTTGATTTTGGAGAGGTTGAATCAAGATTTTTAAAACAAATTGTAATTAACTTGAAATTAAATCAAGTTCCAGAAGAAAGGTATGGGATTTTAAAGACTAATTTGTTTTCTAAAGTTTCTTTTAAGTATCACTACATTTTGGCTAACCCTCCGTATGTAGCTTTGAAAAGGATTAAAGAAGTTCAACCTGAGGTTTTGTTTTTTGAGCCTCAAATAGCTTTATTTGGAGGAGAAGATGGTTTAAGATATATTAAAGCCTTTTTATTTTCGGCTAAAAATTTTTTACTTAAAGAAGGGAAGATCTTTTTAGAGATAGACCCTTTACTTAAAGA
>WFWQ01000027.1 GCA_015491015.1 Patescibacteria group bacterium
GGGGAATTATTAACATTAAAGGGGTAAGAAAAAAGCCTGAAAATCTTCCCGAAGAAAAAGAAAGTTACTTTAAAGAATGCTACTGGGGACCTTTCTCTCGCCAAATTGTCTTACCTGAAGAAATCAATCCTTCTCAGGCTGAAGCTACGTTAAAAAGTGGAATTTTAATAATCAAGATTCCTTACATCAAAAAGGATCTTACTAAAAAGATAGAGATTACAAGTTAAAACTTGAGAATTAAAAGCCCCTCCTCTAAAAAACAGAGGAAGGGCTTTTTAAGGTAAAAGAGAATGTTATTGCATTTCTATACCCAGAATAGCGGCTACGAAGGCAGGAATTGCGCGAGCAGCTAAAGCAACTACAAATCCAACTGATGCCCATATAAGAAAATTCCTACCAAGGGTAACTTTCTCAGCATTACCTCCTGCTGTGATTATATGAAAAGCACCTAAGAGGACAAACAAGACAACCAATATCATCACCACAACAAAAACCCAAAAGACGACAGTATAAATTGCGTTAAAGACACAACAAATAGACTCCCTATTCTCTAAATTTGCTGGCTGGCCAGGCCCAGGACAAGTGCCTTGCTGCTGACCTCCTCCTTGCTGACCTCCTCCTCCTTGCTGACCTCCTCCTTGCTGTGCGGGAGTAAGAACAATACGTTGAACTTCAGGTCTGGTAATCGTGCAATTATTTGGCGTTCCTAACTCAGGAATTAACTGGCTAGGCCGTGTTGTTTGCTGGCCTCCTCCTTGCCCTTGAGCTAAAGCTAAACTTCCAATCTCTCCCAGAAGAATCAAGCTTGTGACTAGTAAAACTAATAACTTTTTCATAAAATATCATTTAATTTTTTAACTTACAAAAGTTTTAATTATATATCCGACCTTTAGTCTATCCCTAAAGCTCCCTTTATAAATCCTACAATGCCTTTTGCTCCTATAATTATAACAAATCCTATTGCAGCATACAAGATAAACCTTTTTCCTTTAGCTACTCTTTCCTGACTCCCTCCTCCTGTAATTATATAGTAAGCTCCCACTAATATCATCAACACCACCAAAGGCATCCCTATATACACCAAATAAGTAGCTATACTTTCTATTACATCTACTATACTATTAAATCTTAGAGGATTTTCAAAACGTACACTTCCTCCACCACTTTCAGGTGTTCCGGAAGTCCCTCCTGATCCTCCTCTTGTACTTCCTGTATCTGGCGGGGAACTTATATCTACATCATCTAAATCTGGCAAAAGAATAACATCATCTGAAGGAGAAGGTGAATCTCCACTTCCTGTTCCGCTAGTATCTGGAGAAGGGGAAACATCGGCAGGAGTATCTGGAAGCAAATCTATTTCTCCTTCGGCAGAATCTAACCAACAGTCAGGATCTATTCCACAATCTTGAGCAAAAGAAGTATGCTCCTTACTCAAATATAATACTCCTAATACACCAAGAATAGCAAAACCAATGAGGATCTTTTTATTATAAACCAACTGCATTTTTAAGGTTAATTATCTCATCTATAATTTCCTTAATTGAACTAAAAATTCCAAAAAGACGAGCCCTCAAATTATTGTGATCTCTTATAAACTCCCTTACTGTAGCCTCCATTGCATCTCTTAAAGCTCTTTCTAAATCCGCAGGAGAAGAAGCCACAACGCTGATAGAATAATCTTTATTTCTTAAATTAAAAGCTTCTATGCGAGCTTCTGTAACTCTACTTCTTGCCTGTTGAATTTTAGAAAGCAAAGAGTCTAACTGAGAGGAAGAAATAGTGATATTACCTGACACTTCAATCCCAATACCTCCTAAAATTTGAATTGCGGTTTGACCTCCTAAAGAAATCTGTCTAAAGAAGCTAACCCAACTTTCAGCCTTAGATAATATCCCATCTACTCTGTCTAACCAGGAAATTACCTCATCAGCATACTTTTGATTCAAATTAGTTATTCGCATATTAAATCTCACCTCCGCTTCCAAAGCTTGATCTGGGGTAATTTTAGAGAATCCAACTAAAGGAAATAAAAATAATAAAGAACCAATTGTAACCAAAACTAATTTTTGCATCGTTTAACTTTCAAATTCATTTTCATTAATTAAGAGACCTTTACCGCCAAGAGAGAAAAATGGTACTTCCCTTCCAAAGAAAACTTTTCTATTTTAAATCCTTTTTCAACCAAAAGAGCTTGAAGCTTCTCAGGATCTATCCTTTTTCCTGCAGGACCTTTTTCTGTAGTAGGAAGCCAGTCTATGATCACTAACTTACCTTTAGACTTCAAAATTCTCTTAGCTTCTTCTATAACAATATCATCTCTTTCGGTTTGAAAGAGCATATTAGGTATAAATACCATATCCAAACTCTCGTCTGCAAGCTTAGTAGAATGCGGTTCTTCCAAGTTAGCTAACCTAACTTCAATATTGATCACTCCTTCTAAATCTGCTCTTCCTTTTAGAGCTGAAATATATTCTGGCTGAATCTCAAAAGCATAAACTCTGCCTTGAGGCAATCTTTTAGCTAAAGGAATAGTAAAGTTTCCAGCCCCGGCCCCAAATTCAGCTACTACCAGATCTGGTTTAAGATTCAGCTTGTTTAAAAATTCTTCCGGGTCAAAAAAGCTCATATTTATTTTGATTTCCGTGTTGCTTACTTTAATTTATAAACATTGATATCTCTAAATTCAAATACCTTTTCAATCTTGGGGTGTTTATTGGTGATTTCCTCATCAAAGTTAGGATGAACAAATTCTTTGGATAACAATAAATAATCTCCTCTGAGTTTTATTTTAAAAATTTCATAAGCTTTTTGAGGAGTTATCTTTTCCTTACTCTTGCATAAAGCTTTGTTGCAGTCTAAAAGATTTAAAAGAACGTTTCTAAACTCCCAATACAATTGAGGATTCAGTACATAAAAAAAAGAAGGATCCATTGCTTGAGCATAAATATTTTGGTGATTATAAAAGAATAGCAAAGGGAAAAAACCAAATCTATCGTTTAATACCAGAGATCCAGGAGGAGTATTTTCTTTAAGCCATTCTGCAACCACTTTCAATTTGTAAGCTAAGATATCTTTCTGAGATAACATTTCTATTAGTAAGAAAACTTGAAGAACCAAGA
>WFWQ01000028.1 GCA_015491015.1 Patescibacteria group bacterium
CTATTAATCCTCTTTCTTGTTTCAGCTTTTTCTCTTCCTCTTTTAACTCTTTCTCTCTTTGAGCTTGCTCTTTCTTTATCAAAGCTTCTTTTTGTTTTTCTTGAGCTAACTTCTTTTTAATCTCTTCTATTAGTTTTCTAGTTTTTTCTTTTTCCAAAGCTAACGATGCTTTTTCTTCTACAGAGGTAGGTATCTTGCTGATAGTTTTAATGTGAGGGAGAGATAGGGGTTTAACTGTAGCTTGAGCTTTTTTTTCTTCCCATTTTCTTTTCAACTCTTCGATTAAAGATTTTTCTTGAGGCAGGGCTTCTAGAGGAGAGAAGGGAGGTAAGATTTCTCCTTGCGAGATACGCTTTAAATCCTTTTGCATTGTTCTTATTGCATCTTTAGGTATGTTTAAGTTTTCCATTTCTTTGGTTGGCATAAATTTTTTAAAAAGATCTTTTAGATTTTAAAGCTTCCTTCAAAGAAAACACCAATCTTCCTCTTTCATCTATGGCAATTAGTTTTACAGGAATGATATCTCCCTCTTTTATTATATCTTTTACGCTTTTTACTTTGTAAGGAGCCAGCTGAGAAATATGCACTAATCCTATTTGACCTGGCGAAATCTCAACTATAGCCCCAAAGTCTAAGATCTTCTTAACCTTTCCTTGGTAGATTTTTCCTATTTCTGGCTCTTTAACTATATTTTTTATCATTTCAATAGCTCTGTCTACACTATTTTCATCTTGAGCGGTGACATAAATTTTTCCCCCTTCTTCAATATCAATTTCTACCCCAGTTTCGGAGATTATTTGATTGATTATTTTTCCTCCTGGACCTATGATTTCTCCAATCTTTTCTGGAGGCACCTGAATGCCTTTAATTTTAGGAGCTAAAGGTGAAAGGCTATCTCGAGGCTGAGATAGAACTTTTTCCATTTCTGCAATTATCTTTTTCCTTGCCCTTTCTCCTCTTTCTAGAGCTTCTAATATTATCTTTGGAGTTAGGCCTTTTATCTTAGTATCTACTTGAATTGCGGTTATCCCATTTTTGGTACCTGCTATTTTAAAATCCATATCTCCATAGCGATCTTCTGGGCCTTGGATATCAGTTAACACTTTAAAATTATCTTTATCTTTAAACACTAAACCAATAGCTATACCTCCGACTTTTTCTTTTATTGGAACTCCTGCATCCATCAAAGCTAAAGTAGAACTACATACAGATGCCATTGAAGTTGAACCATTGGAACATAAGACTTCAGATACAATCCTTATGGTGTAAGGAAAACTTTCTTGATTTGGAATTACAGGTAAGAGAGCCCTTTCTACTAAGGCTCCATGTCCTATTTCTCTTCTACTTGGCCCTCTTAAAGGTTTGATTTCTCCCGGCGCATACGGAGGGAAGTTGTAGTGGTGCATAAATCTTTTTTTGCCTACAATTTCCATTCCTTCTAAGAGTTGAGCGTCATGAGGGCTACCTAAAGTTAAAATAGAAAGAGTTTTGGTTAGCCCTCTTTCAAATAGTCCGCTTCCGTGGGTGCGAGGAAGAACTCTGGCTTCGCATTTTATTGGCCTTATTTCATCCAATTTTCTTCCATCTGGCCTTCTTTCTTTTTCTAAAACGTTAGCTCTAAAAAGATTTTGGTAAATTTGATCTAAGATTTGCAAAGCTTCTTTATGATCATCTTCAGGCAGTTTAGCTAAGACTTTTTCTTTAATTTGGTCTAAAAGAGCAACTTTGTTTTTTTTGTCTTTTTCAAACAAGGCTGTTTCTAGATCTTTCAAATATTCTTTTTCTAAAAATTTTTGCAGATTTAAATTAAGTTCTTTTTCTGGGACTTTAACTTTCTCTACTTTAACTTTATCTAGCACTTCCTTTTGCCAATTTATTAGTTCTTCAATCTTAGCTCTCGAAGTCAAGATGGCTTTTAAAACCTCTTCTTCCTTAGTTTCTTTGAAATCTCCTTCGATCATGTTAATCAAGATTTCATTTTCTTTTACTCCAGAAACTACTATTTCAAAATCAAGATTTTCTCTTTCTTGGTAACTTGGAAAGAAGCGATATTGATTTCCTTTCTTACCTATTCTTAAAGCTCCAACTGGCCCTTCCCAAGGGATTGGTGAGATAGATAAGGCGAATGAAGTAGCTAGGATACCTAAAACATCAGGATCATTCTCTCCATCCCAAGATAACACTGTGACTATTACTTGAACTTCTCTCTTAAAGTTTTTAGGAAAAAGAGGTCTTATTGCTCTATCTATTAATCTTGCTGTTAAAATTGCAATGTCAGTAGGTTTAGCCTCTCTGCGGATAAATCTTGATCCAAAGATTTTCCCCGCAGCGTAGTATCTTTCTTGATATTCTACGGTTAGAGGAAAAAAATCTTGATCTTTTTCCTCCTTAGACATTAGCACCGTGCTGAATACTACTGTTTCGCCTAACTGGAGTAGACAACTTCCGTCTGCTTGTTCTGCCCAAATGTTTAAAGAAGCTTTGATTTTTCTTTTGGAGTCTAAATTAAAAGTTGCTTCTAGCATAAGTTTTGGATTATTCAAACAATAAAAACTTTTTAGGATCTGCTTCAATATCTATAAACTCATCTGCAAGCTTTTTAAGTTCGCTAGAAGCTGAGCGATTAAAAGCTATTATCTCTACTCTTTTTCCTTGATTTTTTAAGTATTCTACCAAAGGACAAAAATCACCATCTCCCGAAGCTAAAATTATTGCATCTACCGAGGGAGCAGTTCTAATAGCATCTACCGCAATACCTACATCCCAGTCAGCTTTTTTGAGTCCTCCGTAGTACTCTTTTAATTCCTTTACTCTAGTCTCTATCCCAAGTTTGGTAAGGGCTTCAAAAAAAGGTTTTTCTTCACCGGTTTTAGTTTTTACCACGTAGGCGAAAGTTCGAATTAGGCTTCTCTTTCCTACAACGTAATCTACTATAGCTTTAAAGTTAACTTTAGCTCCATAGAGATTTTTGGCTGAGTGATAGAGATTTTGTACATCAATAAAGACCATTACTCTTTGAGCTTTATGAATTACTCTCTTTTTCATTAATTTTTAAGATTTAAGACCTAACTTTTTTATGAGTTTTTGGTATTCTTTTTCGTTTTCTCGTTGAAGATATTTTAGCAATTTCCTTCTTTTAGCTACCATTTTAATTAACCCTCTTTTAGAATGTAAATCTTTAGGATGTCTCTTCAGA